>CAMYJL010000048.1 GCA_947258645.1 uncultured Nitrospinota bacterium | reverse complement strand
CGATAGGTTCTATCCCAGGTAGTGATCTTGGACCGTCTCGATGCCGACCTTGACGGCGGCGGCAAAGGGAACGGCCAGAAGAATCCCCACAAATCCCATCAGTTCGCCCCCCATCAAAATCGCCGCAATGACCACGACGGGGTGGAGCCCGACCCGGCCCCCGATGACACGGGGGATGATGAACATACCCGCCGAAGGGGAGATGATGGCGAAGACGATCAGCGCGAGGAGGGGGTGAATCCAGTCCTGGTGCTGAATCGCGGTGAAGGTCAGCGTGATCGGAAGCCCGACGATCCACTCGACGTAGGGAAAAATGCTCGCCAGCCCGGTCAGGATGCCGAGCAGGAGCCAGAAGGGAACGTCCGTCAGGTAAAAGCCCAAGATGTAGAGTGCCGAAAGCGTCAGGCCGACGATGAGCTGGCCCCGGATAAAGGAGCCCAGCATCTGGTTGAGCCGTGCCAGCCGCAGCCGCACCTCCCGCCGGTAGTCCGGATGGATGAACTGAAAGAACGTCTCCCCGAACTGGTCGAAGTCGCGCAGCGTGTAAAAAGTGAGAACCGGGATCAGGGCCAGATAGGCGATGCCGATGATCAGCGAGAACAGGCCGCTGGTGGTGTGGAGGAGAAAAGTGCCGCCCGACTTGAATATCTGAACGGGGAGCTGCCCCAAGGCGGCGAGGTTGTCCGAGATGAATTTTTTGGCCTCATTGGGCGGGACGAACTGGAAGTATGTGAGACCCGATTCGAGCCATCTTTCCACCACGCGAACATAGCCCGGAAAACGCTCGGCAAGGGTGAGGGCTTGAACCTTGATAACCGGAGCGATGCTAATCCAGAGGAGGAAGATGAGAAGCCCGGCCGCCAGCAAAATGATGAGAATGGCGGACGTGCGGGGAAATTTTTTTCCCTCGAGGAACTCGACGATCGGGTTGAGCAGATAGGCCAAAATGAAAGCGGCGACGATGGGGACCAGCGCGCCCCGCGCGCTGATGACCAGCCAGATGGCTGCGATCACAATCAGGATAAGCCAGATGCGCTTCCAGGTGAGGAGGTTCTGCTGTCCTTGCTCGTTCATCCCCGATCGGGTCCTTTCATCCTCTGACCGAGGGCGGATTTTCTGTTCCGGGGGCGCTCCCCCCTTTCTGGGATATCATGCGCCCCCCTACGATAAAAATATAGTGTAGACCCGAGGCGACCGTGAGCGCTCCCGTCGGAATGTAGAAAACCAGCAGCCAGCTTTGATTTCCCATGCCGAGCACCCAGGCGAGAAGGGCGAAGCCGATGGCGATCATCTGCGTGACTGTCGCCGTTTTTCCCACCATGGTGGGCGCCGGGGTGACGTACCCGAGAGTCACATAAAGCGTGAGAAACCCCAGACTGATCACCACATCCCGGCTGATCACGATGACCGCCAGCCAGGCGGGGATGTATCCGTATATTCCCATGACGACATATGCGGAAAACATCAGGAGTTTATCCGCAATGGGATCGAGCATGGCCCCGAGGTCGGTTTTCTCGTTCCTGCTCCGTGCGAGATAGCCGTCCACCGCGTCGGCCGAGCTGACCAGGATGAATATGGCCAGCGCGAGGCCGGGGCGAGAATAGATGAGGCAGATCACAAAGACGGGCACGAGGAACACCCGCGTCAGCGTGATCTTGTTGGCCAGCGTAAGACCCTGCGCAGTTCCGCCGATCATCGAAAGAAGATTCTCCAGAGGAGACAGATTTTCGGGACGTCCGGGATCATATCACAGCTTTCAGCGTCGGCCCGATTTTGTCCGCCGGCCCGGGGCGTCGGCCTTCCGGGGCGGGGCCGAGGGGGGAGGATACAGCCGCCGGATTTCCGGAAGGAGGGAAATGGCCAGGCGGCCGCTCGAGGTCGAAAGGGCGGTCTGCATCGCGCGGCTTCCTCTCGGCCTCCGGGTGCGAACTTGCTTTGATCGGATGGCGATGACAGCGCCGTCTTCCACCCGGATGACGCGGGCGCTGGCGAGGCTAACGATGTCGCCGCCGCGCTCCCGCTCCACGACGGCCCGGACGGTGACGACAAAGGGACATCCGTACAGGTTACCCAGCGCGCGCGCCGAGTCCTGATCGCCGCCGATGGCCGCCCGAATCTGTCCGGGACGGGCGGGGTCTCTTTGCCCGCGCGGAACAACCGGGGTGTATCCGGCCCGGGCGAAGTCGTAGAGAAAACGCCGCTCGGCCACGCCGAGGCGGTTCTGCCCCCGCGGCACGGGGCTTTTTCCGCCGCCGGTCCTCAGAATGTGTTCTTCTACCAGAAAAAGGAGCCGCGCCTCATTTTTCCCCGTCCGGCCCAGCTTCAGCGAGCGGATGGACTCCTCCACCGCCGGGAGGTCCACCAGCACTTCGAGCCGGACCTTGAGTACCTTCGCCGACGGGTCGACGCTGCGCTTCAGGACGCGGTATCTCTGCACAAACTGCGGACTGGTGTTCAGGATGGCTATTTCGATCTGGCGCTGATTGCGCAGCATCGCCGCCACTCCCAGGGTTTGCCTCACGGCTTCCGACACAGCCTGTCTCATGCCGTCGTCGATGGCCCGCCGCTGCGCGCTCGCTTCGTTCAGGCGAAGGATGACGGATGCGCCCTCCACCTCGAAGCGCGTCCGGCTCGCGTCCGCCGACCGCGCATGCCCATAAAAAAGCGCGATACTCAATCCGGTCCCGATAACCGTCCAGACGATCTGGAAAAATCGTCGCCTCATTTCATCCCCTGGATGATTTGGATTCCCGCCGGGTCTTTTGCCTGGGTTTTAACCTGGTGGAAGCGTTCCGGGCGGGTGAGGTCTTCGGTTTCGAGGCGAGCTTTGTCATCACTTTGAGTTTCAGAACTTCCTCGGTGGTAAGCGGGCGCACCCCCGCGCGCGGCACCCCCCGTGTCGTGATTCCCCCGAACGAGCGCCGGATGAGTTTGACGACGGGATGACTCACAGCCTCGCACATTTTTTTGACCTGGTGGTGTTGTCCCTCGCGCAGGTCGATCCGGAGCCAGGTGTTTTTCTCGGCCTTCCGGGCGAGGGCACGCACCCTCGTCCCCTCGCCGCTCCCGGATTCACCCCTCGCCATGCGATCGAGCCGCCGGAGCGCTCGCTCGCCCGGCGTTCCTTTTACCTTCGCCTCATAGATGCGCGGAATTTCATAGCGGGGATGGGCCAGCCGGTTGGCCAGCTCCCCGTCGTTTGTGAGGATTAGAACCCCCTCTACGTCGAAGTCGAGCCGCCCGACCGGGAAGACGCGCCGCCGCTTGGGCGGAAGCAGGTCCGCCACCGTCGGGCGATCTTTTCCCTCTTCGTCGCGCATGGTGGTCAGTACGTTTCGCGGCTTGTTCAGGACCATGTATATCGGCGCCTCGCGGCGGGTGATGAGCTTGCCGTCCACCTTGATGGCGTCGGCCGCCGGGTCGGCCTTCGTACCCGGTTCGGTGACGATTTTTCCGTTCACCGAAACCCGGCCGTGAGCGATGAGGCGTTCGGCCTCTCGCCGGGAGGCCACGCCGGCTTGGGCGATGATCTTCTGGAGCCGAATCGTGGGCATCGGGCGCGTTCCTTTGAGATGTCGCGGTGGCGGAGACCTCGCGCTGCCGAATCAAGTCTCCGGGATTATAGCCTTATTGAAAAACGAAGAAAATATAGCGCGCGCGTTGTGCATTGGTTCACGCTTCCATATAAACTATCTCCCTGAACTCCATTACAGAAAGGCGATTCAATGAGCAAGCCCATACAGATTCGGATGGGAGGATACGGCCCCCCGACGACATCTTTTAGCCGGGCGCTGAAACGGATTGGAGATCGGCTTGAGACTGAATTTGGAGAAGGCGTCGATATCAAATACATTTGGAATATTTTAGATCTCGGATTTCTGGGCAAGGATATTTTATGGTTGGCGGAACATGGGTTTCTAACGATTGCTTATCAATCGACCAGTTACCTGACGGATCGGGTGCCGGAATTGGGATTTGTCGATCTGCCATTCCTGTTCGATAACAATGAAGTGGCAAGGGCCGCCATCGATGGGGCGCTTGGAGATTACCTCACGCAGAAAATTGAGGAGCGCGTGAACTACCGCGTTCTGGGATATTTCGAGAACGGATTCCGGCACATATCAAATAAAATTCGCCCGGTGCACACCCCTTCTGACTTGGCCGGTATGCAAATACGCGTTCTTCCCAGCGAAGTCCAGGTCCGCAGCTTTGAGCTCATGGGGGCAACCCCGCTCCGTCTCGATCTCTCGGAGGCCATCAAAGCCATCAGTGAGGGGACGATTGATGCGCAAGAGAATCCGTTTCGAAACACCGTGACCTATGGTGTACATCAATTTCACCCCTACCACACCGCAACCAAACATTTCTATATTTCTCGCGGTATTTTTGCGAACCGGACGGCTTTTTACACATGGCCGGAGGACCTGAAAGTCGCGATGGGTGAAGCCGTTCAAGACGCCGTTGTTTTTCAGCGCAACCTGTACGAAGAGGAAACTCAGGAGGCAAGAAGAGCCATTGAAGATCAGGGATGCGAGATCGTTGATCTCATGCCGGATGAGCATCAGCAGTTTGTCGAAGCGGTTCAACCATTGCACGACGGTGCGCGAGAAATGTTTGGGGATAAAATGTTTGAAATGTTAGAGGCTGGATAAACCCTGTTTCTTCGATCCATTAATGCGCCGCATCATTCAAGATAGCAGTCTCACGCGCACGGGAGACCGAAAATTGCCATTATCCAAGCTCACGATACAGACCATTTCCCTTGGTTTGGTACGTGTTCAGCTGCCGCGCCCGCTGAAGGTCTCCACCTTCGACCTGCCGGGCGTGGACACCTGCTGCGTCACCCTCCGCACCAGGGAAGGGTTGAGCGGCGTGGGCTGGTGTTTCGCCTTCGGGGCCGAGCGCCTGCGCGCCCTCGCCGCCATGGTGCGCGATCAGTTCTCCACCCTCATCGGAAAAGACCCTCGTAACACCGAAGAAAACTGGGCCGCCATGCGCAAGTCCGTCAGCTTCGTCGGGCGCGACGGCGTGAGCGCCCACGCCATCGGCGCGCTCGACACCGCTTGCTGGGACATCAAGGCCAAGGCCGAGGGCATCCCCCTATGGAAGCTCCTCGGCGGTGGGCGGACCGAGATTCCCTGTTACGCCAGCGAGGGCTTCTGGCTGAACGATTCGGTGGAGGATCTGAAAAAGGAGGCCGCTCGTCTCATGACGCTCGGCTTCGCCGCCGTGAAGCATCGTGTCGGGAAGCCCACCCTCGAAGAAGATATCGAGCGTACACGCGCCGTCCGCGAGGCCATCGGCCCGGAGAAAAAATTGATGGTGGACGCCAATCAGGGCTGGAGCGTCGAGCAGGCCAGGGCCGCCTGCCGGGAACTGGAAGCGTTCAACCTCGAATGGATCGAAGAGCCCGTAGACTACGAAGACGTGCGCGGCTGCGCCGAGGTCGTGGCGGCGAGCAACATCCCGGTCTGCCAGGGCGAGACGAGCTATAACCCCAGAGGGATGCGCCACCTCCTCGTCGCGGGAGCGGCGGATGTCCTCATGGCCGACCTCCAGCGCATGTCCGGCGTCACCGGCTGGCTCAAGGCCGCGGAATTCGCCCGTGAGTTCGGAAAGCCCATCACGTCGCATCTCTTTCATGATGTCTCGGCCCACCTCATGAGTGCGGCACCCGATTCCATCTGGTGCGAGCACATGCCCTGGTGGGAGCCCATCATCAAGGAACCGATGGAGATGAAGAGCGGCCATCTGGTCCTCACCGAAAAGCCCGGCCTCGGGATCGAGTGGGATGACGATGCGATACAGAAATTCACGCACCCCGCCGGGGGATTTTAGGTTTTAGAAAGGGGAGTCATGGAGCAGCTCACGAAGGACATTTTTTACGAGAACACCTACCCGACCTATGGCTTCGCCGTGACGAGCGAGGGCGTCATCGCCGTCGACGGCCCCATGAAGCCGAACGACGCGGTGAAATGGCGCGAGGCCATCGAATCCAAGGGCCCCCTCCGCTATCACGTCAACACCGAGCACCATCAGGATCATATTGCCGCAAACTGGTACATGAAAGCGGGGACGATCATCTCCAGCGAGGTGACCTTCGCCGACTTTTACAAATCACTCGCCAACGAGGAAGAAGCCAAAGAGCGCATGCTCAAGTACGATCCCGACTGGACCCCCCTCCTCGCGGGCTACGAGCTCCGCCCGCCCGATTTGACGTTTAAAGAGCGGATGACCATCCGTCTCGGGGGAAAGACCTTCCATCTCATCTACGCACCGGGCCACACCCGGGGGCAGATCGTCGTCCACGCCGTCGACGATCGGGTCGCCTTCGTCGCCGACAACCTCACCCCCGCCTATAACGTCGCCTTCCACTCGGCGGACGTCTGGGGGTGGTTCCAGACGCTCGGCATGCTCGAGGCCCTCGACGTGGACTGGTACGTCCCCGGCCACGGCGATCCCTGCCGGAAAGACGAGTTTCCCCACCAGCGCGAGAAGATGAGCGAGGTCATCGCCAATGTGAAGGCGCTGAAAGATTCAGGCCTGAGCCGGGAGGAGACCCAGGACCGCGTGGACGAGGTGTATCAGACCGACCTGAACAGCCCCAAGCTCGGCGACCGGCTCGACATGCTCCGCCGGGGCGGGATCGGAAACATCTACGACGATCTCGAAGAGCATCCTTCCGGCGGCCTCAACAACCGCACCGATCCCATCTGGCCGAACGTGTAGGGGGGAACCCCGGTTAAGGTGTCTGGGAAATTCGGGATCAACCTATAGGGGCGACTGGCTGGTCGGCCCTGCGATTGTTACCTCAAAAAAAACCGGCCGAGGCCGGAAGGATGGTGTCAGGAGCAGAAATAATTTCGGATCAGATAGTCCTCTAAATGACGAGGCGAACCGCGATGCGGAAAAGATCGACGGTTATGCAGTCACCCTCGGGCGGAAGTTTTCCCAGCCCGGAAACGTCTGCAGTGTCTGGTGGAGACGCTCAATGTCCTCCAGGCTGACATCCTCGATCCCTACTTCGATGTCGCGGACGATATCGATCGGAATTCCCGACAGATCGGCCACATCCTGCTGACTCAGCTTTCTCACGGCGCGCATTTCCCGAAACGGAAGTTCCATACCGGGGCACCTCTTTGGGCGGTGTGGTTGCTATCCACCCTAATATATGTCCCCGTGCGGGATTTGGCTCGTATTAAATAATAAAATAATACAATAGACAGAATGGCCGGAATCGGTTTAGTCGCCCCCACCCCTCGCGTTCACCTTGGCCATGCGGAGGACTTCCTTAAACTCGGCGGCGGTGACGGGTTGGATGCTGAGGCGCTGGCCCCGCTGGACGACGAGCATCTCCCGGAGCTTTTCGTTCGCCTTGATCTCGGCGAGCGTGACCGGGGCCGGGAGCTTCTCGACGGCGCGCACGTCCACCATCTGCCAGCGCGGGTTCTCGGGCGTGGCCTTGGGGTCGTGGTATTTCGACTTGGGGTCGAGGGCGGTGTGGTCGGGGTAGGCCTCGCGGGCCACCTCGGCGACCCCGGCGGCGTGGGGCGGGATGGTGCTCGAGTGATAGAAGAGGATGCGGTCGCCCTTTTTCATCGTCATCATGTGGTTGCGGGCCTGGTAGTTGCGTATGCCGTCCCAGTGGTCGGTCTGGTTGGGGCAGGCGAGGAGATCGTCGAAGGAAAAGGCCTCGGGCTCGCTTTTCATGAGCCAGTATTTTCTTGGCAAGGCGCTTTTCTCCGGAAAAAGGCGGATTCGGGACGTTTCGGTGAAAGGCTCCCGCGGGGTGAGGAGGGCGGAGTTCCCCACCCCGCGGGATATTTTCTGATAGCGGAGGCTGCGACCGGGGTGTTTCGGGTGTTCATGAGACGCACCCCTGAATACAAGCCGAGGCGACCGGAAGGCCGGCGGACGCAGGGGCGACATTCCCCTCATCGGCGTAACCGACTGAATTCCTTATCGATGAAAGGATTATACGAAACGGGTTTCAGAATGTCCAGAATTTTTACAAGCTTTATTATTTTTTTTATTTGCAGTTTGGATGGATGGCGGGATTTTGCCTGAAATGCGGCGGATCGGGGCCTGTCAGGGGAGGGCGATCTCGCCTGAAATCTGAAGGTCAGCGAGCTTGAGGGTGTGAAAAAGGTAGTCGTTGCAGGGGGTGGGGACGCCCGCCTCGCGGCCGAGCCGGGAGACGGTGCCGCACAGGGCGTCGATCTCGAGGCGGCGGCCGGCCTCGAGATCGTGGCAGAGGCTGCCCTTGCTGGCCGGGTTCTGCTCGTCGAGAAATTTGAAGCGGCCCTCGTCGGCGCCGTCGGGCAGGTTCACGCCTTTGGCGCGCCCCACCTCGAAGACCTCGCGCATGACCTCGCGCATCATCTGTTTCGTGCCGTCATACGCCATGATCTCCCCTATCGGGGAGCGCGTGAGGGCAGTCACTCCGCTCACGGCGCAGATGAAAATGAACTTCGTCCAGATCTCGGCCTGAATATCTTCCGACAGCTCGGCGTTGATTCCAGCGTTTTTCATGACGGCGAGGATATTCTCTCCGCGCGGGCTGGCGCCGCCCGCAATCTCGCCGAAGACGATCCGCCTCGGGCCGCCAATCTGCTTGATCCGGCCCGGCCCCTCCACGGCGGTGAAGATGTAGGCCGCGCCGCCCATGACGCGCTCATCGCCGTAGGCGGCGGCGAGGCGTTCTTCGTTATCGACGCCGTTTTGCAGATCGATGATGACGGTATCCGGCCCCAACATGGGGGCGATGGCGGGAATGACCGCATCGTTCGCCACCGTCTTCACGCAATAGAGGATGACGTCGCAGGGTCCCGCTTCGGCCGGGTCGTCAACGGCGAAGACGCCCGCCACCGTGAATTCGCCCGGCTCGACAGAATCGACACGGAGGCCGTCTTGACGGATCGCTTCCAAATGAGCGCCGCGCGCGATAAAGCGGACCTCTTCGCCCGCACGGGCGAGCATCCCGCCGAAGTAGCCCCCGACCCCGCCGGTCGCCATGATGCCGAAGCGCATGGGTGTTCCCTCTTGAAATGAAATGGGTACGGAAAGAAAAAGCCCCGCGACGGAGACTTTACCGCCACGGGGCCGTTTCGCAAAGGCAGGGAAAGGTTATTCTTCTTTTTCCTCCCCGGTTTCTTCCGGTTCTTCTTCCTGGCCGGCGGCGACGGCTTCCAACTCAGGCTCTTCTTCCGCCGGGGCCGAATGACCGTTCGCGTGTCCATTGGCGCTGCCGTTCGCGTGGCCATTCGTGTGGGCCGGGATGGTTTTTTCCTCACCCAGTAAAGGGGCTTCTCTGCCCTCCTCACCCTCCAGCGGAATGATCTCTCCACCGGGAAGTTCGCCGCCGAGGTCCATCTCCATGTCGAATTCCTCGGGCTTGGGCATGTCGGCTAGGCTCTTAAAGCCAAAGTGCTGAAGGAACTGGGGTGTGGTCCCGTAAACAATCGGCCGGCCGATCACGTCCCGTCTTCCGAGAACGCGGACCAGCTTCCGCTCGAGCAGGGTGTGGATGACGCCGCCGCAGTCCACGCGCCGGATCTCTTCCACCTCGGCTTTCGTGATCGGTTGCTTGTAGGCGATGATGGCGAGTGTTTCGAGCCCGGCGTTCGAAACGCGCCACCGCCGCTCCTGCTTGAGAAGACGGCGCACCCAAGGGCTGAACTCGAGCCGGGTGCACATGCGGTAGCCCTCGGCCACTTCGACGATCTGGATCGTGTGATCGGCGTATTCTTCCATCAACTCGGCGACGATCTTTCGGACGACACGGACATCGACGTTTTCAACGCCCCGAAAGACCATCGAAATATCGCGCGGGCGCAAGGGCTCGTGGGCGACATAAAGAAGCGTCTCGATAATTCGCTTCGCCTCTTCGAGATCAAGAATGAGCGGCGCGTCCGCGACGTCTGCGCTCTCGCTTTCATCGGAGGCTTCCCCGCCGATCTTTGGTGGGCCTCCCGGAAAGTTTCCCTCGGCCAGCTCGGCCGGAACGAAAGTCCCGGAGGTTTCGTCCACGCTGTCCAGGCCGAATACTGCTCCCGAATCGGCGGCTGCTTCTTCCTGGTGCTCTTGCAGCGCCCTGGCGGCCGCTTCGGCGGAAGAAGGATCATTTCCCTCGAGTTCGAAGGGAGATTTCAGTTTTTCGTCCTGGCCGTTTTCCTGGTTTTCGTGTTCACCGTGCGTGGGATCAGTCATCTTCTGTCACCGCCTTGTAAATTCGTATTTCCCCAAATACAGCGGATTGAGTCGCCAGTATGAGATTCAGCCGAACGAGCTCGAGGATTGCTAGGAAGGTCACGACAATTTCGAGCGCACGATTCTGGCCTTCAAAAAGCCTGTGGAAATGAACGCCGTCGCTGCCGGCTTCTTCGAGCATATCGAGCAAATAGGTTTTCCGGTCGGCAACTTCGAGCTCGTCGATCTCGACCAGATGGACGCCGGCTTCCCCCGCTTCGTCGATCATCTTCTGAATGGCGCTGATGAGATCGAACACGGTGACCTGCAACTGGGGCGTTGCCTCTTCTTCGCTCTCGGGCTCGAGCAGGACGCCGTCGCCGTTCCCGCCCCGCGTGAAGATGCCGGATTGTTCTTCCTCGGCGGTGCGGAACACTTCGCTCAGCTTTTTGAACTTCTGGTATTCCAGAAGCTGGCGCTGGAGCTCAAGGCGTAGAAGCTCGGGATCTTCCTCAGGCTCCGCCTCGCCTTCTTCCTGTGGCAGGAGGGTGCGGCTTTTCATGTAAACGAGCCAGGACGCCATCACGAGGTATTCGGAGGCAATGTTGATGTTGAGCCGCTGCATCATCTCGATGTACTTGAGATACTGGTCGGTGATGAAGGCGATGGCAATGTCCTGAATTTCGATCTGGTGCTCGCGCAAAAGATGAAGCAGAAGCTCGAGTGGGCCTTCGAAGATATCGAGCTTGATGTTGAACCGGTCGGTGGCGTCCGGCCGTGCCGGATCGCTTTGATTCACTTGTTCCGTCTCGCCGGAAGACGCTGGCTTTTCGGTGGAAGCCTCCGATGATTCAGCGTGCTCCGTCTGGGCACCATTTTCGGCGGCAGGATTTTCCCCGGAGGCGACTTCCCAGGAATCCGGATCGCCCGCGGATCGATCGCTGCCCACGCCCAGCTCTTCGATGCCCATCACCTCAAGAGGTTTGTTCATCTGGACAAATTGGCCCGTCTCTTGCGGCTCTTCGGGCGCGTCTGTGTTTTCGGGTATGTTGGACTGCATGGGAAAATTATCCCTGCAAGGCGAAAGGCGGTCCGGGCGAGAAATTCAGGGCGTTCGCTAAAATCGATAATGCAACTAACAAAATCCCCCTAATACGGACCCAGCGTAAGAAATCCCCCAACGCTTGTCAATAGAAAGGTTTATGAGTCACCCTCCGGTCTGACAGCCCTTCGTTCCCTTGAGAGGGCGCGGGGTCTGGGGGATAATCGTCCGTGGACGATAATGGAAGACCGCGGCGGGTGAAAGCCCGCTATCGGAGATTGGCCTGGTATCTTTGTAATATATTGTTATTTATGGAGTTGCATGGATGTCCGCCAGTTTGACCCTGATGCAGCGCGAGGCCGCCGACCGGATGGCGGTATTTCTGGCGCGCCAGATCCGCGATGGCGATACCGTGTTCCACGGGGTGGCATCTGCCCTGCCCATGACCGCGATTCTGCTGGCCCGGAAGGCCCACGCGCCGGGCCTTGTCTACCTCAACATCCCGGGAGGGGTGGACGCCCATCCGTCCAGCCTCCCGGCGGCTACCACCGGGGTGCAGCTCATGGAGCACGCGACCGCTGCCTTCAGTCTGATTGAAACCTTTGACCTCTCTGCCCGGGGGGGGCTCGATCTCGCTTTTCTGGGCGGAGCGCAGATTGATTCGCGCGGAGATATCAACCTCTCTTTCATCGGCGATCCGGCGCGGCCGAAAGTGCGGCTTCCCGGCGGGGCGGGCAGCGCCGCCATTCTTCCCACGGCGAAGCGGACGGTGCTCTGGCGAGTTGTTCACGATCCGCGGAGTTTCCCCGAACGCTGCGGTTTCGTCACCGCTTCCGGGCGGGTGGATCGGGTGGTGACGCCGCTTTGCATCTTCAAAAGGATCGACGGCTGGCTGCGGGTTGAAACGCGCCATGCCGGTGTCAGCTCCGAGGCGATTCGCGCCGCGACCGGTTTCGATCCCGGGCCCTGTGAGGACGCGCCCGAAACCCCCGAGCCCGCCGAAGAAGAACTCTCTGCGCTCGAAGCGATCGATCCCGATGGGGTCCGGTTTCGCGAGTTCGCTTGAATTTTGAAATGACGCCCCCACGTTTCGATGCCATCGGGCTCGGCCTCAATTCGGTGGATCTCCTGTGTCTGGTAGACCGCTATCCGGAGTTCAACACGAAGGGAGCTCTTCGCGAAGTATCGCGTCAGGGAGGGGGGCAGGCCGCTACCGCCATGGCCGCTCTTGCCCGGTTGGGGATGCAGACGGCCTACATCGGAGCGGTGGGTGACGATGAAGAGGGGGAGTTTTCTCTTGAGAGCCTCCGGGGGGCAGGCGTCAACGTCGAGGGCGTGACTGTACAGCCGGGCCGGGCGAGCCAGCTCGCGGTCATCATCGTCCAGCGTGAGGGCGATGATGAAGAGCGCGGCGGCCGGACGATCATGTGGCGGCGCGAGGTGATGCTCGGCCCGGGGGAAGTGTCCGAAAACATCGTGAAGTCCGGCCGGGTACTTCACCTCGACGGCCATTCCATCGAGGCTGAGATCAAAGCCGCGCGCTGGGCGCGGGAGGCGGGAATTCCCGTATCCTTTGATGCCGAGCGCGCCCTTCCGGGAACGGAGGAGCTGATCTCCCTGACGGATTATCTGGTGGCTTCCGAGGATTTTCCGGCGGCCCTCACCGGGCTTGATGAACCGGAGGCGGCGCTCCGGAAAATCCGGTCGGCCGGTCCCCGTGTCGCGGCCATGACGCTGGGGCCCCGAGGCGCACTCGCTTATGACGGAGAGCGTTTTTACGAGTCGCCCGGTTTCCCGGTGGAAGCGGTGGACACCACCGGCGCCGGGGACGTTTTTCACGCGGGGTTTTTGTATGGCATCCTACTGGAGTTCGATCTGCCGCGTACCCTCCAGTTCGCCAATGCGGTGGCCGCCCTGAGCTGCCGGAATCTGGGCGGCCGCGCAGGGCTGTGCGGGCGGAAAGAAGTTGAAAAATATATTGATGAACACACTTCCTCGTGAAACTGTGAATTAATGGAGAAATGATTTATGCCAAATTTGACATACATTAAATCGCGCTGGGCCGTTTTCATGCTCGTCGGCTTGTGGCTGCTGGCCGTGGGTTGCGGCAGTGAATCCCCGTCGGACTCCTTGTCGGGCACCATCCGTATCGATCCGAAACTTCATTCCAAAGCGCGCAAGGCGCGTGCAATGTTCATCTTCCTGAGCCCGGAAAAGGGCGGCCCGCCGCTTGCGGTGCAGCGTCTGGTACGGGTGGAATTCCCCTACAAGTATGTCCTGACAAAAGACGACGCGATGGTTCTGGGCCGGGCTTTTTCAGGCAATGTCCGGGTCTGGGCCCGGCTCGACGCGGATGGCAATATCGGGCCGTTCGTTCAGGGAGACTTTTCGGGGGAGAATCCGAAGGCTGTTCCGATCGGCGCGCGTGATGCAGATATCATCATCAACCGGGCCGGAACGGCCGATCCTCTCAAGGTGGCGGAAGCGCCGAAAGGGAAGCTCCCGCCGAATCACCCACCCATGCCGGCGGCACCGAAAGGGAAGCTCCCGCCCAATCATCCGCCCATGCCGGCGGCACCGAAAGGGAAGCTCCCGCCCAATCATCCGCCCGTGCCCGGGGGGGGCGAGACTATCTCGGGAACCATCAAGGTCGCGCCCGCGCTCGCTAAAAAGGCGGAGGGCAAGCCCGTCCTTTTCATCATCGCGCGCTCGGACCGTCCCGGGCCGCCCTTGGCGGTCGCCCGAATCGGGAGCCCGAAATTTCCGCTTAAATTCACGCTCTCTAAGGCCAACATGATGATGCAGGGGATCCCCTTCCAGGGGAATGTTCGCATCTCCATCCGCCTGGATAGCGATGGCAGTGCGGGTCCGATCCAGCCGGGAGACATGGAGGGTAAATCCTCCGGCCTCGTGCCCGTCGGCGCGAAAAACGTCGTCATCACCCTCGACAAAGAGCGTTAATCTCCCGAGCCGTGAAATTTTATCCCAGAGGACTTGCTTTTTTGTTCTAATAGGTGTATATACATATATTATGAAGATCGAGCTGGGGCGCAGAGAGAAAAAACTATGTGAGGAGGCCGCCGCCGGGTGCCTGTACGCCCATACCCGCCGGGCGTCGCGCGCGCTGGGCCAGCTTTACGAGGGATCCCTGGAGGGAAGTGGCCTGCGGGGCGGGCAGCTCCCCGTTTTCATCGCTCTGGCGCTGGCGGGGCCGTCCACGATCAGCCAGCTGGGCGCCTATCTGGTCATGGACCGGACGACGCTCACCCGGAACCTCAAGCCAATCGAGCGGGAAGGGCTGATCGCGGTGAAGCCGGGCGAGGATCGCCGTACTCGCGTGGTGTCGCTGACCCCAAAAGGATACC
>CAMYJL010000047.1 GCA_947258645.1 uncultured Nitrospinota bacterium | reverse complement strand
CTCGACGCTGCAACGCCGAAGCATGTCGCGAATCATCTGCAGCATGGATTCATCTTTCACAGCCAAAAGCACATTGGGCATGCCATCCATCACGGTCATGTCATGTTCCCTTTCTGCTGTCCTCCGCCCACCCGAATACGCCCCTCACTTTTTCATATCGGTCCTGCATTTTAAAAATAAACCCGTGAAGAGTGTCCGGAAGTGAGCGAAAACACCCTGCAGGTGTGATGCCGCTCGGGAGGATGAAATAGCGTGGCCCGAAGCACAAAAACTGAAATCCCGTTTACTTTCCGGAAGGCCCGGCGGCGTGAATGGAAGTGAATTCGGGGAAAGGCGGTGACGCGCCGCAGCGTCAATAAAAGCAACCTTTTTTCAGACCCGGAAACGAAACCATTGACGGAGCTTACATGTTCCGCAGCGCCGGGAGGATTTTCTCTCCCGCCAGCCGCAGCCGCTCCGGCTTTTCGTCCACGAAGGGAATGGTGAAGAGCAGCCGCCGAACACCCGCCTTGATGTAGGCGCCGAGCCGCTCGATGCAGGTGTCGGTATCGCCCGCCACGACGCCCGAATCGGGGACGACGGCGAAATTCGCCCGCTCGGCCTCGGCGGCGGCGGGGTCGTTCTCGGGGATCACCATCACCATGAGCGAGGGCGGCACCTCGGCCGGATCGCGTCCTGCTTCGCGGCAGGTTTCCTCCATGTAGCGCGCCTGCTCGACAAACCGCTCGGGCGGCCACCAGCGCGAGTTGTAGCCGTTGGCATGGCGCGCCGCCGCGCCCAGAATCTTCCGCCCTTCGCCGCCGACCCAGATGGGCGGGTGGGGCGCCTGAAGCGGCGGTGGATCGCAGTAGGCGTTTTTGATCCGGAAATGCCTGCCCTCGAAGGTGGGCGCCGGGTCGGTCCACATGCACTTGATGAGCTGGATGGCCTCTTCCAGCTGCGCGATGCGAACGGAGGGCTTCGGAAAGGGGTAGTTGTAGGAGCTGTATTCCGGCTCGAGCCAGCCCGCCCCGATGCCGAATTCAAGCCGCCCCCCGCTGATGACATCGAGCGTCGCGGCCATCCTTCCGAGGAGGGCCGGATTGCGGTAGCCGACCGCGTTCACGAGATGACCCAGGCGGATTGTTTTGGTGTCCCGGGCGAGGGCCGAGATCGCCACCCAGCTGTCCAGAAGCGGTATCGTGACCGGGCCGTCGTCGCCCGAACCCGCGTCCGCGTCCGGATCGCCCTTGCCCGAAATCTGGGCGTAGGCCTTCGGGTTCACAGAGAAAAAATGGTCGCACTGCCAGAGGGAGTGAAAGCCCATCCGCTCGGCCTCGAGCGCCGTCTCGCGCATCCTCTCGTAGTCGCCGATGAAAAGGCCCCGGACGGTGAGGGAAAGAATCAGGCCGATTTCGACCGGCTGGCTCATGCAAACCTCCTTGTCAATTCAAGCCGAATGAAAGTATCCGGACCCTAAAATCTCGGATCTTCGCCCGGACCCCAGAAAAACGGATCGAGCAAATATCCCTCGCGCGGAATCTCCACCGCCGGGGGGAGTCCCTGCGCTTCCTTCAGGCGCTGAATGGTGCGCAAATGGGTCAGCGCCTCCCAGTAGAGCGTCCGGAGCATCCCGGCCAGCGTGAAGATGAACGCGGTCTCATCCTCCGGATCCTGCGAGAGCCCGTCGGGATGAAACGAGCTGACATAAGCCCAGTACGTGTGGACTTTGAGATCCGTCTTTCCCATTTCCAGATCCGGCCCGAAGGTACGCTTGACGGTGAGGGTGTTCAGTTCCTCCTCACTCCTTCCCTCCAGGGCTTTTTTCATGAAAGCGAACCCCTCTTCGAACTTCAACCAGATGTCCTCCAGCTTCCAGTAAACTTCCTCGTCGAGTCGACGATCGTATTCATTGGCTTTTCGAAAATTCACCGGGTCCGCCGGAGGATCGTCCGGCCAGAGCACCTTTCCCCACACGCGCGGAATCCAGTAAAGATAAACGAGCGCCACATGGCTCACCTGGCGGCGAATGCTCCACGCGGACCATTCCTCCGAAGGATTGTCCCAGTCGAGCTGCGCGTCGGTCAGCCCTTCGAGTTCCTTCCGGAACATCTCCAGAAGAGCGTCAAAATCCGCCGCCGTTTTGATCATTTTTCATCCTCGCAGCGAGGGAAGATATCAGAGTTCTCGCAGATCCCGGCCCGTCATCTCGGTCGGCTGGGGGACGCCCATCATTCCGAGCAGGGTCGGCGCCACGTCGCAGAGCGCCCCGCCTTCCCGAAGCGGCCCCTCAAACCCCGGCGCAACGACGATGCAGGGCGTGTCGTTCAGCGTGTGCGCGGTGTGCGGGCAGTTGTTCTTCTCGTCCCACATCTCCTCGCAGTTGCCGTGATCCGCCGTCACGAGCGCCGCCCCGCCCGCGCGCTCGAGCGCTTCAAGAATTTGCCCGAGGCACGCGTCCACCGTCTCGACCGCTCGCACGGCCGCCTCCTCCACACCGGTGTGGCCCACCATGTCCGGGTTCGCGAAGTTGAGGATGATCGCATCGTCCGCCCCGCCCGCTATCGCTTTCAGGATCACCTCCGTCACTCCGGCGGCGCTCATCTCGGGCTGAAGGTCGTAGGTCGCCACCTTCGGCGAAGGCACCATCTCGCGCCGCTCGCCGGGGACGGGCTCCTCCACCCCGCCGTTGAAAAAATAGGTGACGTGGGGATATTTCTCTGTCTCCGCCACGCGGAGGGAGGTCTTCCCCGCCGCCGCGAGTGCGTGGCAGAAAAGCCCCGTCATCTCGACCGGCCCGAACGCCACGGGCAGGCCAAACGTCTCGTCGTATTCCGTCATGCAGGCATAGTGCAGGCGGAGCGGTTCGATATCGAATCCGTCAAAACCGCCCTCCGTCAGCGCCCGCGTGATCTGGCGCGCGCGATCTGCCCGGAAGTTGAAGAACAACACCGCGTCGCCGTCCCGGATTCGCGCGAGGGGGGCGCTTCCCTCCTGAACGACGCGGGGTTCGATGAATTCATCCGTCACTTCGTCTGCGTAGGATTCACGCATCGCCGCCAGCGGGTCCGCGCAGGGAATCCCCTCGCCGCTCACCATCGCATCGTAGGCGCGCTTCGTCCGCTCCCATCTTTTGTCCCGGTCCATCGCGTAATAACGGCCCGAAACGGTGGCGATCCGCGCCCCCGCCTCGCGCTCCAGATCGGCGGCGTATTTTTCGAGATACCCAAGCCCGGCAGTGGGGGGCGTGTCGCGGCCGTCCATGAACGCGTGGGCATAGATGCGCTCCGCCCCCGCTTTCCGGGCGAGGCGGGCGGCGGCGACGGCGTGGTCCTGCCGGCTATGGACGCCCCCGTCCGAAACGAGCCCGAGAATATGAACCGCGCCCCCTTCCGAGACGGCCGCGCGCACCGCTTCGGCGAACGCGGGGTTTTCGAAAAAGCTTCCCTCCTCAATCGTGCGGTCGATGCGCACGATGTCCTGGTTCACCACCCGGCCCGCGCCCAGGTTGAGATGACCCACCTCGGAGTTGCCCATCTGGCCGTCGGGCAGGCCCACGGCGCGCCCGCAGGTGCGAAGACGCGTATGGGGGCGCGCCGCCAGAAGGCGGTCCATCGTCGGGGTGCGGGCGAGGGCGGCCGCATTGTGGGCGGTCTCCTCCCGGAGCCCCCAACCATCCAAAACGATCAACATGACTGGACGCGGAACACTCACTTTTTCTCTTTCAATTTCGTTCGGGCAAGGAAAACGGAGAAAGAATCAGGCGACGGAGGGACCCATCATTCGCGGCTGTAGACGCGCATGAAGCGGAACCG
Organism: uncultured Nitrospinota bacterium; assembly: GCA_947258645.1. GTDB lineage: Bacteria > UBA8248 > UBA8248 > UBA8248 > UBA8248 > CAMYJL01. The sequence continues at coordinate 11,021 of CAMYJL010000047.1, read as the reverse complement.
CTTTTTATCCCAGCGCCAGTGCTCTTCGAAGTTTTTCTTCCGGATCGAACGGCGAACATCCCGGCTGCCGCCGTTCAGGGCGGATACATTACGGGTCAATTCCCGCTCGCCCCTCAAAATAATGGTCGCCGGACTTTTATCACCGTTAAAGCTCAGGCGCATCCTCGCCTGGAGCTTTTCACTCCGGGTGACCTTCCGGCCGAGGTGGGCGCCGTCCTCAATGGACGGCCACTGGAACTGACCGCGAAGCCGACCGAACCACACCAGCTTGAACTGGCTGTCTTGTTTCGGTTTGATGATCCGGACGGAATCGGTCATCCAGCCCGATCGGTCGTCGCGCGCGAATACGATGAGCTCGCTGCCACCGTCGCCCGTCAGATCGGCCAGCTGAAACGTGATGGGCCTGGAATGACTGATTTCATTGAGAGATGAAAGCGGGGTGCTCCCGCGCTTTTCATCGTCGACGAGGCAGAATGTGGTGTAGTTGATTTCGCCCGGTTCCGACTGAAGGACGATCAGGGTTTCATCCTCGGGATCGCCGTCCATGTTGACAGGGATGAAATCCGCCGTGAACGTATATTCTCTCATGTGCTCCGAAGAGAGGTACCAGGGCCACTCGGTATCGGAATAAGGGCAATTTCGGAGCGCATCTCGCTGGGCATTGATGTCCGACGAAAAAAGCTTGCGGACGATCCGCCAGTCGCCGGGCCGGTTGAGGCGCTTCAGGTGGCGGATCAGGCTGGTCCTTCTCCGCTTCTCCACGGCCTTTGCGCGCTCTCCCGGCGCAGCCCGGGAGATGGAGGCTGAAAATGCGGCCAGCAGTAAAAAACCTGCGAAAACAGCTGTAACGCGGAAAAACATTTCCCAAAACCCTTCCCTCGGTTCGCTCACCGGATGAAGCGCGCTCCTCAGGCATATATATTCATACCCTTAAGTTTGAAGTGTCGCATCCTGGGGCGCAACAATTACTTTCAGGGTTCCGCGCGACCCCGCCCGCTCGATGGCCCGGAGCGCTTCAGAAAGCGGAAATCGGGCGTCAATCATGGGAATAGTCCGAATCCGCCCCTTCGCCAGCGCCTCCAGCGCAACCGGAAAGGGCCCGCACCTTGAGCCGACCACTGTAATCTCGTCAATGACCAGAGGGGCGAAATCAACCGTGGCGGGCTCCGCGACCGTACTCTTGAGCACCATCACCCCCCGGGGCGCGATGAGCGAAAGGGCCAGCTCAAACCCCCCGGCCGAACCCGTCGCCTCGACCACCGCGGGCCACCCCTCCCTTTGGATGGAGCGGACCTCCTCCGCGCCGGTGCTCGTCCGGATGTCGAGTCCATCCAGGAGGGCGAGCTTGCGGGGATGCCGGCCGAGCAAGGTGACTTCGGCCCCGGCGGTGCGGAGCACCAGCGCCTGGAGAAGCCCGAGCCGCCCGTCCCCCACGACGAGCACCGGCCCGCGCGCCAAGTCCGAACGCTGTTCGAGGACCTCATAGCAGGCCGCGAGCGGTTCGCAAAAGACCGCCGCCTCGTCAGCCACCTCATCGGGAACAACGTGAAGATTCCGGGTGGGGAGGGTGAGGTAGTCGGCAAAAGCGCCGCCGCGGCCGAGAATCCCGAGCACAGTGCGCCGGGGGCAGTGGCGCTCCAGACCGGCCCGGCAGGCGGGGCACTCGCCGCAACCGCAATTGATCTCCCCGACAACCCGGCGGCCGAGCAGGGGATGATCTTCCGGTCCGACGACCTCTCCCACAAACTCGTGGCCCAGGACACCCCGGAAATCCATGTAGCCCTTGACGATCTCCAGATCGGTCGCACACACGCCGGCCAGGCGGACGCGGATGAGCGCCTCGCCCGCTCCGGGTTCGGGGTCGGGAACCTCGCGCAGCCCGAGACCTGACTCATCGAAAAAAAGAGCTAGCACAACGGAAATGTTCCGCTCGAGAGGGTGACAAAATCAGCAGAGCGCATCGGATTCTTATCCGGATTCTTCTTTTTGTTTGGCCTGATACACCGGGCAACGGGCATACGTCGCCAGGCAGAATTCACGCTGCCTTTGTGCGGGAATGACGGAAAAGGGAAAGGTGAGCGTCCTGAGCAGCTTCTTCTCCTGTGAGCCCTCGGCGTAGCAGACATTGGTCAGGACAGGATAGCTGATGATTTTTTCACGGTTCTTTCTTCCCCCCAGGAAGGGGCAATACTTCGACTTCGCGTCAAGCGATGTGGGGGACCGAAGGGAGCCCCCGGCGGAAGTTTTCTTGCCGGATTCTCCGGGGAAGGAGCGCCGATCTTTGGCGGAGGCGCCCGCCCCCGTAGAAGCAACAGCGGCACCGAAGGAAATGCCTTCCCCGGCCCCTTTTTCGGGTTCCGGCAAATCAATCTTCGCAGGCCGCTCCTCTTCGGGCGAACCGGAAGATTTTCCTCCCCCTTTCGGGGAAGCGGGTTTCTTTTTCTTTTCGGGATCCGGCTCTTTGTCTCCTTCGCCTTTTACCAGATCGACCATCCGTACCATAGAAACACAAACCCCTTGCCGGGAACGTTCGCCCTCGTCAGTCAGGAGCGCCGGAAAATCCGGCGGAGCCCGACAAACATCTTCCGGAAGGGATTCTACAAAATACCGGGGGTGATTACACGAACAGAATTTCTCACTGCGCCAGGGGGATCCGGGCCTGCGAAACCCCTTTCTGGACAGGCATCAATTGAGCTTTCGCCTGGGAGGCGTTGTAGCGGAGAACTTCCACCGCACTGCTTTTCGTCTTTTTCAGCGTCTCAATGGCAATCTTCAGAGCCAAATCGCTCTCCCGAGAAGGAATCCCTCGAGGCAGGGCGGGCCGTTTCTTCAGGCGGCTCTCCCCGGGCGCATCCGGTTTTTTCGTATCGGCCCCGGCCGGAGAGGAGGAATCTTTCACCTCCACATCGACGCGGATGCCCTTCCCGTGGATTTCGACCCCCAGCGGGGTGTAGTACTTCGCCGTCGTGATCCGGACTCCGGCGCCCTCGGTGAGGGGAATGATGGTCTGCACCGACCCTTTGCCGTAGGTCTGATCGCCGATGATAAGAGCACGATCGAGATCCTGCAGCGCGCCAGCGACAATCTCCGAAGCGCTGGCGCTGCCCCGGTTGACCAGAACGACCAAAGGCTTTTTCACCCATAGGCCGTTGACGTGGGTTCGGAAGTACATGGTCTGGCTCCGGTGCCTCCCCCGGGTAAACACCACCATGCTCCGGTTGGGAAGGAACCGCTCCGCCACCCGAACGGATTGATGTAGCAGGCCGCCTGGGTTGTTCCGCAGATCCAGGACGAGTCCGCGCACACCGGCATCGATAAGGCGGCCCATCGCCTTGTCCAGCTCATCCGTCGTCCGTTCGTGAAAAGCCGTCAGGCGCAAGTAGCCGATATTGTCATCCAGAACCTTGGCCTTCACGCTCTTGATGCGGACGATCGCCCGCACCAGAACGAACTCCCGGGGACCAGCCCACCCTTCCCGCAAGATCGACACCCGCACGGGCGTGCCGGGCGCCCCGCGCATTTGCTTGACTGCTCCGCTCAACGATTTTCCGGCAACCGGTTCACCTTCGACGGCGACGATTTCGTCGCCCGCCTTCAGCCCGGCCTTATCCGCAGGGGAATCCTCGAAAGGGGAGACGATAAAAATCTTCTTGTCCCGTGTGGTGATCGTGACACCCAGCCCACCGTAGCGCCCCGAAGTCTCCACCTGCATCTCGCGGTACACCGCCGGTGGCAGGAATGAGCTGAACGAATCGAGTGAGTTCATCATGTTTCGGAGCACCCCGAACATCACATTGAGCTCACCGTCCTCCTCATCCCTGGGTTTCAGGTTGGCGAGAGCGAAGCGGTAGGCTTCCTCCATGCTGGCGAGGCTATCCATCTCTCCGCTGCCGAAAAAGACTTCCAGCTCTTTCTCTCCGGCACGGAGCGTGAAATGCCGCGCATCCCGGCGCGTCAGATCCAGCCGGTCCTTTCCGAGCGCTTCCTGCATGCCACGGAGGCCGGCGCCGTACACCACTTTCATGTCCGGCGCGGAGAAATAGTTTTCCTCCACCAGCGCAACCGTCTCGCGGAGAAGACTCAGAGCGGCTCTTTGGTTTTCCGTCGGATCGGGAAGGCGAGAGACTTCATTCGCCGGAACGCCCGAAAGAAAAGAGAACACCAGCAGGGCGGACAACACCACCCCGGCGACCCATCCCAAGCGGGAGGACTTTGGCTGAACACGATGAACGTCGTATGTGTAATCGTCGATCACGATATTTTTCCAATCTCTCCTCGGGGACAACACCTCATCCACCGGGAGATAAGCGAACTCGAAATGTCTCGAAACCCTGAAGCACTCACCGCCCGGACGCTGGCTTCACTGCGGGGACTGGACCGGATAACCGCCGGTCCGCATAGATGACCCAATGCCCCAACTCATGAAGAAGCCAGGCACCAAGTCATCGAAGCGGTATCGGCAGATAAATAAGCCCGGGACCACACGCAGCAGCCCTCTGCCCATCAGGGTGAGAACACAAGATGGTAATAATTATACAACATCTAATAATGAAAGAGAAACGCTCCCACAAGAAGATCGTATAATTCATTTAAATTCAAATGTTTAACTTGATTTTAGGCACCATAGCCGCTATAAGCAAAATAGCGGTTATGGGGAGGACCAGGGCCCCCGGCCAGATGCGTCCGAAGGCCCCGGAAGGGGAGGAGTTACTTCTCGGTGTCAGCGCCCCGCATCACGAGGACCGGGCACGGCGAATGGCGGATGACCTTCTCGGCCACGCTGCCGAGAAAGAGGCGGGTCAACCCCGTGCGCCCGTGCGTCGCCATGACGATGAGGTCGAAATTCTCGTTTTGGGCCGCGTCCGTGATAACGTTCGCGGGCTCTCCCCAGACGAGGACCCGCTCGGTCATGCCGTTGACGCCGGCCTTTTCGGTCATCTCGCCGAGCATTTTCTCCGCGTCCGCCTTCATATCGTTCTTGACCTTCTGCCAGTCGATATAGACCTCGTAGGGAACGGAGGTCTGAGGCTCCACCATCACGTGCATGACGGTGAGGTTCGCGTTGCGCAACTCGGCGATCTCCGACGCCGTCTGCAGGGCGTCCTGGCTAAATTCCGAGAAATCGACTGGAACCAGAATTTTTTTCGGCTCGAACTTCTTCATGGCGAACTCCTTTCGTTACGCAGCCGGAGCCGCGCGCTCTTTTTCATGGACTCTCGATCCGGCAACCCGGAACAAGAGAACCGGAATATCGGAATGGCGGACGACCTGCTCGGCCACGCTGCCCATCACCATTCGGACGGGCCCGGTCCGGCCGTGTGTCGTCATGGCAAGAAGATCGACCCCACCCCGGTTGATATGGGCCAGAATCTCCTCGGCGGGAAAGCCGTAGCGGACGGCGGTCTCCGTCCTGATTCCTTCGGCCTCCAGTTTTTTCCGGATTTGCTCGAGATATCCTTCCGCTTCTTCCGTCACATGAATCTGCGCCTCCGTCGGGTCCGCCCCCGGGAACACCAGGGCAAACGCCACGCGCAGCAGGATGATCTTCGAGCTGTGGGTGTGGGCCAGTTCCCGCACCTGATCCAGCGATTCTTCCGCCAGCTTCGATCCGTCCAGGGGAACCAGAATGGACTGAAACATCTTTACCTCCTTCCTGCTCAGACCTTTGAGGCCATCGTCGCTTCGTTCAATGTGAGAACAGGCACGGGCGAGGACCGCACGACTTTCTCCACAACACTCCCGAGCAGGGTGTGCGAGAGACCGGTCCGCCCGTGGGTGGAAATCACAACAAGGTCAATATCGCGGCGCTTGATGGCGCGAAGAATCTCCTCGGCCGGGGCGCCCGCGACAACGTGTTCCTCATGCACCAGCCCGGCGATTCCGAGATCGCGGCAGATTTCATCGACCAGGAGATAAGTCTGGGCAGAGACTTCGCCCCGCATGGAGTCCCAGTCCTTCCCCTCTTTCAAGGAAACGTCGACGACCTCCGTGGGAATGACGTGTATGGTGATGAGTTCGGCGCCGAAGTTTCGGGCCATCGTGGTGGCCCAGCGCAACTCCTCGCGGCTGCGCTCGGAAAAATCGATGGGAGCGAGAATTTTCCGGATGATCATGGCCTTGCCTCCTACCCTTCTCGAAAAATTGCTTTTATCCTCACCGATAGAAAAGGCAATTCATGTGCCAGAAGGAGCCGGCGAAAGACATCATTTAATTAATTGATTTTAAAGACGTTATATTTTCCATCGGGAGGCGCCGCCCGGCGGTTTCTCAAATACTGAGACTACTTGTCCCAGACCGGTCTCCGCCTGGGACACTCTAGCAGGCCCCGGGAGGCGAAATTTCAGGGGTCAGGCGGATCAATGCAGGAGGAGATGGAGAAGATGATCTCCATTATCGTTCCCGTTCTGAACGAGGCGCCGCTGCTGGGACCATTTTTCGAGGATCTCGAGGTGCAGGAAGGAGACCGGGAACTCATCATCGCCGACGGGGGCAGCCGCGACGCCACCGTGGCGATCGCCGCCGGTCGGGGGAGGGTGGTTTCATCCCCGCCCGGAAGGGGGCGCCAGATGAACGCGGGCGCCGGAGCGGCGGCGGGGGAGGTCTTGCTCTTTCTTCACTGCGACACGCGCCTTCCGCCCGGCGGCCTCCAAAAAATCGAGGACGCCATGCGCGACCCGCGCATCGCCGGCGGCGGCTTTGTCCATCGCTTTGATCTCGACGACTGGTTCGCCCGCTTCATCAGCTTCAGCGCAAACACGCGGTCAAGACGCTACCGGCTCTTTTTCGGGGATCAGGCCATCTTCGTCCGCCGCGAGGTGTTCGAGCGCATGGGCGGCTACGCCGAAACCCCCATCTTCGAAGACTGGGACCTGAGCGCGCGGATGCGCCGGGAGGGAGCCCTCGCCCTGATCGAAAATCCGATCACCACCAGCGGCCGGCGCATCGAGGTGTGGGGAAAGTGGAAATGTTTCGTCATCTGGTGGGGGCTCAGCATTCTCTACGCGCTCGGCGTCCCCGCCGAAAGGCTCACGCGCTTTTATCAGCACGTGCGGTAGACTCCGCCGTGATCTCAAAAGTTTGAATTTCCGCGCCGCCTACCTGCTCCGCCTCGGCGGCCGCGGCGGGGGCTCGGGCGGCGAGGGCGGCTTGTCTTCACCGGATTTGGGGTTCTCTTCTTCTTCCTCTTTATCGTCATCTTTATCGCGCCGGAGACGCCGCAGGTTTTCGTACATGGTCTTCAGATTGTCCTCGACAAGACCGTGGACGGTATCGGGCGGGAATTCCCCCGTCTCGGGGTCGCGCTCCCCGGCCTCGACGCCCGTCAGGAGGGAGATGCCCTCGTCCACCGTGCGGACGGGGTAGATGTGGAACTTTCCTGCCTTCACGCCCTCAAGCACTTCGTCGCGGAGCATGAGGTTTTTCACGTTCTGATGCGGGATGAGAACCCCCTGACTGCCGTCCAGCGCGCCCTTCTCCCGGCACACCTCGAAGTAGCCCTCGATTTTTTCGTTCACGCCGCCGATGGGCTGGATCTCTCCCCGCTGGTTCACCGATCCGGTGACGGCGAAACCCTGCCGGATGGGAAGCCCGGACAGGCTGCTGAGGATGGCGTAAAGCTCCGTGGAAGAGGCGCTGTCCCCGTCCACGCCGGAGTAGTTCTGCTCAAAGCAGATGCTCGCCGAAAGGGCGAGAGGGCGCTTCCGCGCGTAGGTGGCGCCCAGATACCCTTGAAGGATCAAAACGCCCTTGTCGTGAATGCTCCCCGAGAGCTTGCTCTCGCGCTCGATGTTCACGACACCGGAATTGCCCATGAACGTCTGGGCGGTAATCCGCGAAGGCTTGCCAAAGCTGTAGTCACCCAGGCTGAGCACGGCCAGCCCGTTGACCTGGCCGACGACCTCGCCTTCGACGTCGATCATCAGGTTCCCCTCGACAATCTGCTCCCGCAGCCGCTCGTCCAGCAGGTTGGCCCGGAACCGCCGCTCGTCCTCCGCGCGGACGACGTGCTTCGCCGCCACCTCTATCACGCCTTCCTGCCGGGCCCAGTGATTGGCTTCGAGCAGAATCTCGCGGACCTCTCCAAACTGGGCCGAAAGCTTTTCCTTGTTTGATACGAGGCGGGAGCACATCTCGAGAATCCGCGCCACCGCGTCATCGCCAAAGGGGAGAAGATCCCCTTCCTTGCGGTGGAACTCGATGAAGGCGCGAAAATCGCGCAGGCTTTCGGGGGTTCGTTTGATCTCGGAGCTGAAGTCCGCCTTCACCCGGAAAAGTTTTCCAAATTCCTCGTCATGCTGGAGGAGAAGGTAGTAGATCATCTGGCTGCCCATGAGGATCACTTTCACGTCCACGGGGATGGGCTCGGGCTTGATGCCCCCCTGGGTCCAGCCGTAGGTCTCGCCGAGATCCTCGATCCGGGCGCAGCGGTCGCGGATCACCCGCTTCAGCGCGGGCCACACGCCCGGATTCGTCAGAACATCAATCGCGTTCAAAATCAGGAAGCCGCCGTTCGCCTGAATCATCGACCCGGCGCGGACCATGGTGAAATCGGTGGTGTAGGTCCCGAAATGCGCCCGCCGCTCCAGGCGCCCGAAAAGATTGTTGAAGTTCGGGTTGGACTCGAAGACGACCGGGCCCGCGCTCAGGTCCGAGTTGTCCACCACGATGTTCACTTCGTATACCCGGAAGGGGTTCTCCTCTTTCGCGGGCCGCATCATCATCGCCAGCGCTCCGCCGCCGGGAGAATCTTCCTCATCCGGCGTCCGGAAATTCGAGAGGTTTTTTAGAATATGCCCCTCGACGCTGTCCAGGTAGGAGATCGTCTTTTTATAGTCTTGATATTTTTCCCGGAGATCGTCCATCGGGTTCTTCACGGCCGTGAGCGCGATCTCCCTATCGAATTCCCGAACCCGTTCCCGGATCTCCTTCTCAAGCGCGCGCGTCTCCTTGACGAATTCGCTGATATGATCCCCCAGCCCGAGGCGCTTTTTTTCGAGATCCTCCCGATCCGCCTCGGGAAGATTTTCGAAGGTCTCGGAGGTGGCGGGCTTGCCGTCAATCATCGGGATCACGTTCAGGCCCGTCGCGCTCATCTGGACTGTAAAGCCGGCCTCCTTCGCACGTTTCTCCAGAGCAGCGAGTTTCTCCCGCTGACGCGACTGCGCGCCTTCAATGATCTCCTTCCGCCGTTCCTCGTGGGTTTCGTCCTCAAAAGCTTTCGGGATGAACTCCCGAAGCTCGGTGATGACCGCCTCCATATCGTTCCGGAAGGCGACCTCGACGCCCGGCGGAAATTTCAACCAAAGAGGCTTGTCCGGATTGGAAAAATTGTGAACGAAGACGACCGAGTCCGGAACGGGATACTCTTCCGCCACGCGCTGGCAATAGGACTTGCACATGGTGTATTTGCCCGTACCGGATGGCCCCGCTACATAGAGGTTGAACTCCGCCGGCCGCATCCGCAGGCCGAACGCCAGGGCGCGTTCGGCGCGCTCCTGCCCGATAAAAGTATCCGTGGAAAGTTCGCCTCCATTCATGGCGAGCGATTCATCGGGCCTGAATTGCCAGCGGAGCGCTTCGACGGGAAGCGGTTCGGGAAATGTCGTCATTTTGGTACCTCTTTCGTGTGAGTTGTCATGTGCCGTGGGCCGCCGGATAGCCGGCTGCTACTCCTCGACACCTTGCTCCGGAACACCCGGCTTGAAACCGTATTTTTTCAGCTTTCGGTAAAGGGTCCGCCGATCGATTCCGAGAATCTTCGAGGCACGGATCTGATGGTTTTCCGTTTTTTCGAGGATCGCTTCGATGTGCTGGCGCTCCAGTTCATCGAGGCTCACCTCCGAGCCGACCTGAAACGCGTTTTCGTCCGAACTTTCCCCGCTGAGGTTGTCGGGCAGATCGTCGACATCGATCGTATCCTTCTCGCAGAGCGCCACCGTCCGCTCGATTACGTTTTCCAGCTCCCGGACGTTTCCAGGCCAGCCGTAAGCCATCAAACGTTGAAGCGCCGGGCGGGTGAGTTTTTTCAGCGGCATCTCGTTCTCGATGCAAAATTTCTCGATAAAATGATCGGAAAGGAGGAGGAGGTCCTCAGAGCGTTCCCGCAGCTCGGGAATGCGGATGGGGATGACGTTCAACCGGTAAAAGAGATCTTCCCGGAAGCCGCCCTCGCGGACCATCTCTTCCAGGTCCCGGTTGGTGGCCGAAATGACCCGCACGTTGATCTGAATGTTCTCGCGGCCGCCGATGCGGCGGATTTCGCGTTCCTGAAGCGCGCGGAGCAGCTTGACCTGGATCGATTGCGGAATCTCGCCCACCTCGTCAAGAAACAGAGTTCCGCCGTGCGCCTCTTCAAACAATCCCATGTGGTTGGAAACCGCGCCGGTAAACGAGCCCTTCGTGTGGCCAAACAACTCGCTCTCCATCAGGGTTTCGGGAATGGCGCTGCAGTTGACCGCGACAAACGGGCGGTTGCTGCGCCGGCTGTGAAAATGGAGGGCCTTGGCGATCAATTCTTTTCCCGTTCCGCTCTTTCCGAAGATCAGAACCGTGCTCTGGGTTTTCCCCACGCGCTTCACCATGTCGAAAACCTGCTCCATCGCCTTGCTCTTCCCGACGATGTTGTCCAGCCCGTAGCGTTCCTGAACTTCGGCCCGCAGCGCCTTGACCTCGCGCTGCAAATGATGCGATTCGAGCGACTTGCGCACGGCCATGAGCATCTCGTCGATCTTAAAAGGCTTGGTCAGGTAATGGAACGCGCCAGCCTGAATCGCCTCGACGGCCGCGGTGACGGAAGCGTAAGCGGTCATGAGGATAACCGTGGCCGTGCTGCCCTGCTCGTTCAGGGATTTGAGAAGCGCCAGCCCGTCCATGCCCGGCATCCGCACATCGGATATCACCAGATCACAGTCGGTCTCGCCCAGTATCCGAAGCGCTTCGTCCGCCGTGAACGCAGTACGGACCTCATAACCTTCTTCCGTGAGCAGTTTGTCGAGAAGCTGAATCATCCGCTGCTCGTCATC
>CAMYJL010000046.1 GCA_947258645.1 uncultured Nitrospinota bacterium | reverse complement strand
CCTGGAGGTGAATCTCGTCGTCGGTCAGGTGGGCCTTGGTGTTGCGCTCATCCTCGATGCTCTGGACGTCGTAGGCAGAGCGGATGTGTTCCTGGGCCTCGTCGGAGTCGAGATAGGGAGGGAACTTGGCGTAATCGTCGAAGTTTCTTTTGATGTGGATGGCGATGGTGCGGCCGTCGGCGGCTTTGTAGTAGTCCACCCCCGGGCAGGCAACTTCAAGCGACATGGCGGTTTTCTCCCCTCTTGGATAAACATCCGATGGAATTTTATCGGAGCGATGGCGAAAACGGATTTACCGCTTCTTTGGTCCCGCTTGGATGATCCTTTGTCAATTCAGGCGATCAGACTGCCACGCGAGAGGCCTTCCGGCAAGGTCGGGAGGCCTATTTTTGTTGCCGGAGCGGGCGCTTTCTGATAGTTTTCCGGGGTGGGCGGATCGGCCGGGCCGTTCCCTCCGCGACCTATTCCTCACCAGTTTCATTGTTTTGCCGGGCCGTCGGGGAGACTGGCCCGCCTTTGTTTTTGGAGCCGCTCCGCGCGGTTTCCGGGAGCGGGAAGCATGCTTCGCGGAATGAAGTGGCTGATCGGCACGCTGCTGCTTGCGGGAGGGGCGTTGCTGGCCCTGAACGGAATTTGTGCGAACCCGTCGGGGTTTTCCGGAGTAACGGGGTTTTTCTGCCCCGGGGCGAGGCCTGTCGAGGGTCCACGTCCTCTGCTCCAGGCGCCCGTTGTTCCAGGGCCCTCGGCGGATTCGGGGCGAAATTGATCTTCGGGCACGCAGGAAAAATCACCGGGAATATTCCCATTTTTTTATTTGTCTGATGGAAGGAACATCATGGCCGAACAAGAGAGTCCCCTAACCGATGCAATCGTGGAATTTGTTCTGAACACCGGCCACGAGTCGATTCCCGACGATGCGAAGACCATCTCCCGGCGCTGTTTCGTGGACGGCTGCGGCCTGATGGTGGCCGGTTCGACCGACCACAGTGGACGTATTGTCCAGAACTACATCAAGGAATTCGGCGGGGAGCCCGAGGCGCGCATCCTCGGGACGGAGATGACCGTCCCCGCGCACAGCGCCGCCTTCGCCAACGGGGTCGCGGGCCATGCGATGGATTACGACGATACTCAGCTTTCGAGCTATCCCGATCGCATCTACGGCCTCCTGACCCACCCGACCACCCCCGTCCTCGCCGCCGCGCTGGCCGTGGCCGAGACGATGGGTTCGACGGGCGAGGAGCTTCTCACGGCCTTCGCGATCGGCTTTGAGGTCGAGTGCAAGGTGGCCGAGTGCATCAAGCCCGACCATTATATTCGCGGCTTCCACACGACCGGCACCATCGGTGCTATCGGCGCGGCCGCCGCCAGCGCCAAGCTGATGGATCTCGACGAGGGGCAGCTCCGCTTCTGCCTCGGAATCGTCTGCTCCGAGAGCGCGGGCCTTCGCGCCAACTTCGGCACGATGACCAAGCCCTTTCACGCCGGGCGCGCGGCCGAAAACGGCGTCGTCGCGGCCCGCCTCGCCGCGGGCGGCTTCACCTCCGACCCGACGATCTTCGACGGCCAGTGGGGCATATTCGAGATCATGGGCGGCGGGTGCGATCCCGACCACTTGATCGGCAAGCTCGGCAACCCCTGGTCGGCGGTCGACCCCGGCGTCTCCATCAAGCCTTACCCGAGCGGATCGCTCTCTCATCCCTCGATGGACGCCATGCGCGATCTCATCCTCGAGCACGGCATCAAGAACGAAGACGTGAAGAGCGTTCGTCTCGGTACGACCACCCGCGTGCTACAGCCCCTTCGCTACGATGATCCCCAGAACGAGCTTGAGGCCAAGTTTTCGATGAAGTACAGCCTCGGCATCCTGCTCCACACCGGCGGCAAGGGAGGCATCGCCCAGTACCGCGACGAAGTGGTTGTTCAGGACGATGTGAAAGAGACGCTCAAGAAGATCGAGCCCTTCGTGGACGATGAGATCGAGGCGCAGGGCTACGATCGGATCCGCTCGAAGCTGACCATCGAGATGAACGACGGCACCGTTCACGAAAAAGAAACCGACACCTCGCGCGGAACCCCCCAGCGCCCCATGGACCGCGAAGAGCTCTACGAGAAGTTCACCGAATGCTGCGGCCTCGTTTACGATCAGGATCAGATCGCCCGGGCCGAAAAGCTTCTATACAAGGTGGACAACCAGGAAAGCATTTATTCGCTGGTCGAACTCCTCGGCGCGGGCCAGGTGGCCGAAAAGAAGACTGCCTAGCGAAGGCGCTTTTGCGGGAGGATTTCGGGTGGCCGAAGAAGCCCAGCGCATATTCGTCGTCTGCAGCGACCTGATGTTTTCCGCCAGAATCCGCGAGGCGGGCCAGTCGCCCGGCGCGGTGCTGGAATTCATCGGCTCCGACGAAAAGTTCGATGAAGCGCTCAATCATTTTCAGGCCGTGCTGTTCCTGCTCGATCTCCATCATCCGAAGCTGGGCGGGGAAGTCTCCTACGATCTGGTGAAAAAGCTTCGGTCGAGCCCGAGGAACAAGGGGGCTTACGCGATCGCATGGGGCAGGCACACCGAGCCCGGCCTGCTTAAGGGTGCGGAGAAGGCCGGTTTCGACAAGGCGATGCCCCGCTCGGCGTTCGTGAAAGAGATGCCCGAAATTGTCCGGCGCGCCGTCAGCCGAATCCGGACAAGCGCTTGACGGCGGACGCTTCTCCCCCCGAATCGGGGATATCCCGGCCGAATCCGGTCGCTTTTGCCGGAAGCCTTATCTACTGGCTGGAAGTCCCTTCCGATCGACAGCATTATATTCATGGCATTTTGGAGGGGTACGACGATCTGGGGTACTACCAGACGATGGTTCACGGCTGCCGGGAAGAAGCAGACGGACAGAGGTTCGACCTGGGCCGCCTCACAACATCGGTGAACGCGCGCAGGGAAGCAGAAGCCCTGCTCGCCGTATTCGCGGACGAATACGGGCTCCGCGTACCGGAAAACGCTCCGGACATCCCGCCAGACGCGCAGCCTCCTTCGAGAAAGCTCGGCGGCGCGGCCGATCCGTCCTGATTCCTCCCGATCCGAACGTCACGTTCGGTCATAAAAAGGTGCGTTGATCATGGTCCGGCTGACTGGCGCGATTTTGTTCTTCTTCGCCTCCGTCGTTCTGCCGCTTTCCGCGGAGTCGGCACCGGAACGGAAGTTGACGCTCGCCACCACGACGAGCACGCAGTTCACAGGCCTGCTGGACTGGCTCCATCCCCATTTTGAAAAACGCTACGGTGTCCGTGTTCACACCATCGCCGTCGGAACGGGCAAGGCCCTTCGCCTCGGCCGGGACGGCGATGCGGACGTTCTCCTCGTCCACGCGCCAAAAGCCGAAAAGAGATTTGTCTCGCGGGGCTATGGCGTGAACCGCCGAAACGTGATGTTCAACGATTTTATCATCGTGGGGCCGCTCGCCGATCCGGCGGGGGTCGCCGGACTCGCAGATGCTCCCACCGCCCTGCGCCGGGTCAGTGCCCGCAAGGCGCTCTGGGCCAGCCGGGGGGACGATTCCGGAACGCACAAGAAGGAGATGTCCCTGTGGCAGGCGGCGGGAATATCTCCGGAGGGCGGCTGGTATCTTTCGCTGGGCCAGGGAATGGGAGACACCCTTCGGATCGCGGATGAAAAAGGGGCCTATGCGCTGACCGATCGCGGGTCGTATCTTTTCTTCGCGGCGCGGGGAAAGGTGGACCTTCGAATCGTATCGGAAGGGGACAAGAGATTACTGAACCCTTACGGGGTAATCGCGGTCAATCCGAAGCGCCACCCTCATGTGAGGTATGATCTCGCGATGAAGTATGTGACATTTCTGACCTCCCCGGAGGGTCAGAAGCTTATCGGAAGCTTTCGCGTGAAGGGAAAGAAGTTGTTCCATCCTTCCACCGGGTCGAAAGCGGGGAAGAATTAAACCTATGAGTAGAACGGTATTTCTTTCGAACGAATGAAGATCGCCGGATTGTTCAGCGCATCGCTGATCGTTTTTATTCTTTTATGGGGCGCGCCGGAAGAAGGCCGGGCCGATCGGGTGCGTCCGCTTCGCGTGGCCGCGACGACCACGACCAAAGTGTCCGGCATTCTGGACGTTCTTCATTCGGCTTTTGAGAAGCGATCGGGCATCCGAATCCACACGATAGCGGTCGGGACGGGCCAGGCGATCCGGATCGCGCGAAACGGGGATGCCGATGTCCTGCTGGTTCATTCGCCCGAGGCGGAAGAAAAATTTGTCCGGGACGGATACGGGCTCAAGCGCCGTCTGGTCATGTTCAATTATTTCGTGATCGCCGGGCCGGAGGTGGACCCTGCCCGAATCGGGGGGATGAATGACGGGCCCGCGGCGTTGCGGCGAATCGCCCGGAGGCGGGCTCTCTTTTTCAGCCGGGGCGATGATTCGGGAACCCACCGGAAGGAACGGACACTCTGGGATGCGGCCGGGCTGGTCCCTTCCGGCGTCTGGTATCAATCGACCGGTCAGGGAATGGGCGAGACCCTGCGCATCGCGGATGAAAAACGGGGATATGTTCTCACCGATCGAGGCTCTTTTCTGAAGCTCGTGTCCAAAAAAAGAATCGACCTCCGGATTTTCGTGACGGGCGACAAGCGGTTTTTGAATCCCTACAGTGTGATTCTGGTGAACCCCGAAAAACATCCGCATGTGAACATCCGGGCCGCAATGAAATACGAGGATTTTCTGGTATCTTCCGAGGGCCAGCGCCTCATCGGCGCGTACAAGGCAGGCGGGGAAAGGCTTTTCTCTCCAGCGTTCTCACGAAACTGACGGCGGATTGACAGGCGGATGAATTTTCTTCTGGAAGGTTTTCGCGAAGGCTTCCTTCTCGCCCTGCGGGGGGATCCCGAGGTGCTCTCGGCCTCGTGGGTGACGATCAAGGTCGCCCTGGGGGCCACGTTTTTCGGCGGCCTGTTCGGGTTGCCGGTCGGGTGGTTTCTCGCCTCGAAAAAATTCCGGGGACGGGGGGCGGCCATCGCCATCCTGCAGTCCCTTCTCGGAGTTCCCACGGTTGTGATCGGGCTGGTTGTGTACGGAATGCTCTCCCGGCGCGGGCCGCTGGGATTCGCGGACCTGCTCTTCACGCCCTCCGCCATGGCGATAGGGCTCGTGGTGCTGGCGGTGCCGATCATATCGGTGTTTTCGATGACAGCGGTGGCGTCGGTGGACGAGCGGGCGCGGGAAACGGCGATGACGCTGGGCGCGTCGTCGCGGCGGGCGGCCTGGACGGTGCTCCGGGAAGCGCGGTTCGGGCTGGTGGCGGCGGTGTTGGGCGCCTTCGGGCGGGTGTCGTCGGAGGTGGGGATCGCGATGATGCTCGGGGGAAACATCAAGGGCTTCACGCGGACGCTGACGACCGGGATCGCGCTGGAGAGCAGCAAGGGAGAATTCGGGTTCGGCATCGCGCTGGGTGTGGTTCTGATGATCATCATTCTGTTCACGAATATCGTTTCGCGTCTTCTTCAGAGATCGTAAATGAGCGCGTTTGAGCTGAAAGACGTTTTCGTCAGGTTTAACGGAAAGCCGGTTCTCGACATCGGAGATTTGAAGATGTCGGAGGGCGTCGTGACGCTGCTCTCGGGGGCGAACGGCGCGGGGAAGACCACCCTGCTTCGGGTGCTGGCGGGGCTGCAGCGCCCCGACGGGGGAAGCGTCGCTTATAAGGGGAAGCCGGTGGGGTATGTCGGCGCCGGCCACCGGCACCGCCTGCGGGTGACGTTGCTCCATCAGGATCCGTATATGTTCAAAAGAAAGGTTCTAACCAACGTTGCTTACGGACCGATTGTGCG
Organism: uncultured Nitrospinota bacterium; assembly: GCA_947258645.1. Classification (GTDB taxonomy): domain Bacteria; phylum UBA8248; class UBA8248; order UBA8248; family UBA8248; genus CAMYJL01. The sequence continues at coordinate 9,041 of CAMYJL010000046.1, read as the reverse complement.
CGGAATGACAAAGAGCGAGGCGGGCGAGACGGCCCGAAGCGCGCTGAAGCGGGTGGATTGCGCGCATCTGGCGGACCGGATGGCGACTTCTCTCTCGGGGGGCGAGCGAAAGCGTGTGGCGCTGGCGCGCTCGCTCGCGACGGGGGCAGAGGCGCTTCTTCTGGATGAGCCCTCCGCGGGAGTGGACGCAGAAAACACGGAGCGGCTCAGCGAGATCATTGGCTCGCTGGCGGAGTCCGGAAAAACGATTGTGGTGAGTTCCCATCAGCCGGACTGGGCGGCTTCGATTGCGCAGGAGTCAGTCAGTCTCGCCTACGGCAAGGTGGAATCATCCGGGTAGTGCCCCTCGCCAAACAGCCCGGTTTCGAATAAACTGTTTTCTCTCCATTCTGGAAAAATTCGTACGTAGTAATCGACCGCGCCCATCTCGATGGCGCCGGGACGGGCGTATTCGGTGTGGGGCCGCTGGGAGCGGTGGCAGGCCTCGGCATGGGCGCGGACGTGTTCGAACGCTCGTGCATCGACGATTGTGGTGTAGTCGGCGCGGTAGGTGATGTCGTTTCGATTCAGTAGCTTGCGGCGCTTTTCGGGCATGGTCCGCCAGTAGAGACGAGAGGGAGCAGCGGAGCCTTTTTCGCGAAGGCGAAAAAAGGCCTCGGTGGCCCAGCGGGAGGCGGCAATGTGGTCGGGATGGCCGGTGAGGCCGTCCTCGCCGTAGGTGACGATGACCTCGGGGGCGGTTTTTTCGTAGTGGGCGAGGAGGCGGGAGATGGCTTCTTCGCCGTCGATGCGATCCAGGTCGCCGTCGGGATAGCGCCAGATTTCGGGGCGGGGGATGCCGAGGATTTCGCAGGCGGTGCGGAGCTCGGCTTCGCGGATCGGGCCGAGTTCTCCGGGGGCGCAGACGCCGTTGGTTTCGCCGGCCTCGCCGCGGGTGAGGGTGACGAGGTGCATGGGGTGGCCGCGGCCCGCGTAGAGGGCGATGGTGGCCGGGTTTCCGAAGGATTCGTCGTCCGGATGGGCGTAGACGTGGAGGATGCCGCCTCGGGGCGGGAAATCGGAATTCATGTATTTCCGCCGGGTTTCGATAAGAGTGAATGAGACCACGGGAGGGCGGAATCCAGATGATTTTAGCAGAATTCACGACGTTTTCCGGGGCAGGTTCGCAACGAGAGGCCCGGGGGGGCCGGGTTCTGCGGAGTAAAGAGGCCGCGCCGGGCGGAATTCGCCCGGATGAGGGGGAATTTCCGGAATCGACCGGCGTAAATTTGAATTATTTGTACTTTATCTAAGATATTCAAAGTGTTATGATTAGCTATAGTGGTCGATATATTGGGAGCACTACGGGGGGCACTTGATTGTTAAAAGCTTATCGACGCATTTTTAGCCAGCTGGGCCGTTATCTTCCACCGTGTGCGGTTGGTGGTGCTTTGTTGTTGCTTGTGCTCACCTGCGGCATTGCCCAGGGCCGCACCCTCACCCCCGGCGGCTCTGGCGACACGCTCTTCCCTGTCCCTCGCGGCATTCGGGAAAATGTGAATTTTTGGCGGGACGTTTTTTCGCGCTACAAAACCTCCGAGGTGGCCTACCACGATGAGGTTCGGGTCGACCGCGTGTATGAAGTGTCGGATCTGGGTAAACCCTGGGTGTCCGATCACGCCCAAAAGAGGCTGATCCGCCGCCGCGAAAAGAAAATCCGAAAGATTTTAACCGCGTTGGCCTACGGACGGACCCCTCCCTCGGGCGAGGGCAGGCTGGTTGCCCGGATCAGGAAAATGTTCGCCGATCAGCCCCGATCGGAGCTTCGCCGGGCAATTTCCCGGATTCGCTCGCAGCCCGGCCTCAAAGAGCGCTTCCGGGAAAGTTACGTCCGGTCCGGCCGGTATCTTTCCCATTTCCGCAAGGTATTCCGAAAATACAGCCTCCCGACGGATTTGACGCTTCTCCCTCACGTAGAAAGTGGGTTCCGCAAATCGATCTCCAGCCATGCCGGCGCTTCCGGTATGTGGCAGTTTACTCGCGCCACGGGCAGGCTTTTCATGCGTGTGGACAGGACCATCGATGGCCGCAGCGACCCATATATTTCCGCCGATGCCGCCGCAAGATTGTTCAAGCGAAACTATGAAGATTTGAAAGCCTGGCCCCTGGCCATCACCGCATACAACCATGGCGGGACGGGCATGCGGCGAGCCGTGCGGCAGCTGGGTTCCAAGGACATCGGTGTTATCGCGAGGCGGTACAACAGCCGGACTTTTGGCTTCGCGTCCCGGAATTTTTATGCCTCGTTTATTGCCGCAGTGCATGTCCACAAAAACGCCAAAATATACTTCGGCAATGTTCGGCCCGATCCCCCCGAGAAATTTGCCGTATTCCATTTGCCCGGTTACATCAGAATCTATCAGCTGACCCAACGGATAGGGATCGACAGGAAGGTATTGCGAGCAATGAATCCCGCCCTTCGTCCTTCCGTTTTGCGGGGAGGACGCCGGATTCCGCGTGGATATCCGCTGCGTGTTCCGTTGGACGAGGTTGCCCGCGTTCGCCGGTCATACTTCCAGGATTCTTCGAAACTTGCCGCCTTGAAGACAGATGAAAATTCGAAATGGGTATGGGTCCGTTCCGGAGACACGTTGGGGGGAATCGCACGCCGCTTCCGCGTAAGCCTGAGAAGCTTGAAGAAAGAAAACGAATTGACCGGAAGCATGATCGTTGTCGGAGATCGGCTTCGGATTCCCCAAAAAAATGGCTCCAGAAAATCAAAGGCAGTTGCCTCAAAAAGTGTTCCGACTCAATCAGTTAAAAGACAGAAAAAAGCGCCGAAGCCTGTTCAGGTGGCAAAAGCGGAAATGTCTCCGAAGCCAAAGAAAAAAGTTTCGGCCACCACCCCGGCAATGGAATCGAAAGCCCCCGCCCGGATTTCCTCGCTTGCGGGACCTTCTCTTGCGCCAAAGGATGAAGATCTCTGGATGGCGGAAGATTTGAATGCTCCTCCCAATCTTCCGGAAAGAGGTTCCGAGATGCGGAGAGAGGCACTCAGGCAAGTGTTGGCTGTTCGGACATCGCACGAGGGAAAAGTAGGCTGGGTTCGTGTCCAGGAAAATGAAACCATCGGCCATTATTCCCGGTGGCTTCGCATTTCCCCCCGCGTTATCCGACGGATGAACAAAATACGCTCAAATCGCCGCGTACGCGTGGGAAAAAAGATTCGAGTTCCTTTGCGCCGTGTTTCGAAGAAAAATTTCCTGGATAAGCGGGTTTCCTTCCATATGGATATTGAAAAGGAGTTCCTCCGTAAATATTCGGTATCCAGGACAGATCGGCATGTATTAAAGCGCGGTGAAAATGTATGGACGTTGGTTATGCAGACATACAAGGTTCCCCTCTGGCTGTTCAAGCAATATAACGCCAAGAAAAATCTCCATCAGATTTCGATTGGCGAAGAACTTGTTTTTCCCAGGCTGGAGCGCCGCAGCTTCTAATCGAAACCATTCCCACCGTTAAATGTTTGATATCAATGCCCATTCCTGTGGGCGGCCATGTGCCCGCGCACCCTTGCCCCTCCCGAATCTTTGGCTTAGGATGCCTGTCCCTGCGGGAAAATAGCCATATTTTGGTATTTACTTCCTCTGTCCTTGGCGTTTCCTGGTGGTTCATGGGGAATGCCGGGTTTTTGCAGAGAGGGAATTGTGGACATCGTCATTCAGAGAAACACGCTGCACCGGGCCCTCCAGAGCGTGCAAGGGGTTGTGGAGAGCAGGAGCAGTGCGATGCCGATTTTGCAGAATGTCCTCATTTCGGCAGAGGGAAAAAATCAAGTGCGCCTTTTGGCCACGAACCTGGACATTGGCCTTCAGGGTTTATTTGAAGCGAAAGTCAAAGAAGGCGGTTCCGTGACGCTTAATGCCCGAAAAATGTTCGATGTTGTCCGTGAACTCCCGGATGCCGATGTGAATTTAATTGAGGAGGACGGACAATGGATTCGGATGGAGTGTGGCCAGTCAAGCTTCCGTTTCCCAGGGCTTCCTCCTTCTGACTTTCCGTCTATTCCGGATACGGGAAAGGAAAAATCCCAAAGCGTTCCCTCTAAAGTTCTTGCTGAAATGATCCGGAAAACGATGTTTGCGATATCGCAGGACGAAACACGATACACCTACAATGGCGTTTACATGGAATCGGAAGACGAAACTCTCCGCCTGGTTGCAACGGATGGGCATCGCTTGGCGATGGTCGAACGCTCTGGCCTGGGCGCCGATTTCAACGGAGGCGTGATCATCCACAAAAAGGCCCTGGGAGAATTGGTTAAACTCCTCTCGGAGTCTGCGGATAGCGTTGAAATTTTCATGCAAAAAAATCACGTTATTTTTCGAATGGGCGCTATCGAGTTGTCGGCGCGTCTTATTGATGGCGACTTTCCAAAATATAAACAGGTTATTCCTCAAGACAACCAGCATCACATTTTGGCTGATCGGGACGGATTGATGCGTGCGCTGCGGCGCGTTTCTCTTCTTTCGAACGAAACGCGCATGGTGAAATTTGTGTTTCAGAAAGGCCAGCTGACATTGATGACCAACGGGTCCGATGTCGGGGAGGCGCATGAAGTTATGGAGTCGAATTACTCGGGCGACGAACTTATCATCGGCTTTAATTCACGATATTGCCTCGATGTTTTAAATATTATCGAAGAGCCGGATATATGCTTTGCGCTGAAGGACTCCCTGAGTCCCGGGGTGATTTCGCCAAGCGAAGGAGAAGGATATATCTACGTTATCATGCCTATGAGAGTTTAATGTGAAAGATTTCTCATCAGCTAGACACCGGTTATTTACAATGGTATATTCTGGTCTTTCTGCCGCACTTGGTAGTATTGTATGAAGATTCCAGCGAAGGTTGGTCCTATCGAATAAAAGATCCCGGCAATCCATGGTGAGTTCCCCGTTTTTTTGTGGTGCCGCTCCGTCTGGCGCGGACTAAAAGAGGTGAATACGTCTGATGGTTACTAAAGCAAAAATCCCCGCTCGTCGCGGACCCAAGGCCAACAAAGGTGCAAAAAAAACCCCAAAGCTTAATATTCCCGTGGTGCAAATCGGCGAAAAAGTACGAGGCCTGAGGAAGAAGAATGGCCATTCCATTCAAAAACTTTCCGAGCTATCAGGAGTTTCTCCGGCGGGTATTTATAAAATTGAAACGAATGGAATGGTTCCCACCATCACGACCTTGGTCAAGTTGGCCACTGCTCTTGAGCGGCGGGTAAGCTATTTTGTCGAGGAAGAAGATTCCCATCCCGCCTCTCGCCTCATTCGCAAAACTGAGCGAAAGGTTGTCGCGAGCGGTCAGGAAGGACGAACCGAAATTGTTGCGGAGCGCCTGCGAAGAGGCCGCATGGAGGCCATGTACCGGACACTGGAGGTGGGCAGTAAGAGCAAAAATCCTCTCGTCAACTCGGACTGTGAATATTTGATTTACTGTCTTCGAGGAGAATTGGGCGTTCGTCGCGGCGAAGAAAAATATCAGTTAAAGGAAGGCGATTCATTTCATTGCGAAGCGAATGATCGGGTACATTTTGAAAACAAGGGCCGTTCCGAAGCCAGATTTTTGATTGTGAATTCCAATCTATCGGTGATTTGATCCGGTTTTTCTATCACGGCCAGAGGTTTTATCACGAAAGATTTGCTTGTTTGAAAACCGACCGGGCGTCTTTTTTAATGAAGAGGCGCCCGGTTTTTCTGTTTTTGGAGAGCAAGAGGTTTGAACAGGCTGTTTTCTGCCGTTGAAAAAGAGAGTAGCCGTCGTTACTACGGTTGGCTTGTCGTTGGCCTGACATTTTTCACGATGGCCATCGGCGGCTCAATCGTCAGCACTTTCCCGGTTTTTTTCCATTCCTTTCTGGACGAATTCGGATGGTCTCGGGCGGATACGGCTTTGGCTTTCTCCGCCTCCATGGTGACGTTTGCCCTGTCGGCGGGCCCGATTGGCGCTCTGATTGATCGCTGGGGGCCTCGGGTCGTAATTCCCACAGGCGTGGGCGTGCTGGGGTTCGGATTACTTTTAATGTCGGGCGTTTCAAGCCGACCCACGCTCTACCTGTATTACGGCGTTGTTGTGGCGCTGGGGGTCACGCTAATCGGGATGATTCCCACGAGTACAGTCGTGAGCCAATGGTTTGTTCAATACCGATCTACCGCCATGGGCATCGCTCACGCGGGACGGAGCGCGGGGACCATGATGATGGCTCCTTTGGCGGTTTTTTTGATTGCCTGGGTCGGTTGGAGGAATGCCTATCTTTGGCTTGCCGTCGGAATTGTCGTCATTTTAATGCCGCTCAATGCGATATTTCATCGAGACCGTCCTTCGTTGCAGGGGAAAAGCCACACTGAAGGCGAAAAGGAAGGCTGGACGCTTCAGGCGGCGATGCATGAGCGGGCTTTTTGGCTCTTGTTCCTTTCCGGAATTTTTCAGGGAGTTTCCTTTAGCGTTATTGGTGTTCATCAGTTTGTTCATATGGTGGATATCGGAATAACGAAAATTACGGCCGCCTGGCTTTTGGGATTTATGGCGATACTGAGAGCTTTTGGAGGCATTGGCGGCGGGTGGATTGGAGATCGAGCCGGGCGCCGCCTGACGTTTATGGTCTCGAGTGTTCTCGGGATGCTTGGAATCGTTTGCCTGATGGCGCTGACGGCAGATCGATGGGTATTGGCGTATATATTTGTTCTGCTGTACGGAATTGGCGCCGGCGCGCGCGGAACATCGTTTATCTCGCTGAAGGCGGATATTTTTCCAGGGCGGAATTTTGGCCGGATTCTCGGGTACAGCCAGATGGGGGCCGGTTTGGCGTCAGCCTTCGGCCCATGGGCCGCGGGATATATTTTTGACTCCCTGGGGAGTTATCAATTGGCTTTCTGGCTGGTCCTGGTTATGAATTTTCTTTCGTTGGGGTCAGGTTTTTTGGCCACGCGAAGGGTGGCAGGGCATTAAAAAAAGTCCGTATTTTGGCCGGGTCTATTTTTTCTCCACGAAGGTCCGGACGAAGGCCGCCACGTCTCGGCGCTCTTGGACGGTCAACTTTTTCTTCCATGTCGGCATTTTGGGCGGAATGCCGTTTGAGATGGTATCGAATAGCTGCTCTTCGCTTCCGCCGTTCTTGAATTTTCCCTTGGTAAAGTCCCTGGCGCCAAGCCTGGGCCCAAGTGGCCCCTGACCGTCTCCGTCTATACCGTGGCAGGGCGTGCAGTTGTCCAGGTACACCTCGGAGCCCCTTTTGATATTGCCTTTTTCGGCCGCCGTGAGGTCGGAGAGAAAAAACGCTGATGCCGCGAGAAATCCGCCCATCAGAAAAAAGAACGGTGCGGAGGATTTTTCATTTCCGGGTGAGCGGGAAAATAAAATCATCAATGGAACACCACATCAGATGAGATGAGAGAAGGCTCCGTCCGAGGAGAGCTCCATTAATAGAAAACGCTTGTTGATTCGGGAAAATTCCCCTTGCCGTTCCCTCATGCTACCCGACGGTTTCTGGCAGCATGAGCGATATGAGGCCAATGATGTCTTTGCGCGGGGTTTGATCGATATTGATTGCCGCATGGTATAGCTTCGGATCCGCAAAATCCACGTCGAAGAAATAGTGGGAAAAAAGACCCTGGTTTCGATCCGCGCTGGCGATAAGCTCTTCCACCGAAGAGTGGGGCAGGCCCGACGTATCCTTGAGGTAGCGGGTCCGCGCTTCCATGGAACCCACAATCCGGACATGAAGCGCATCTTCATTGTTTTTCAGAAAAACCTGGCCTCCCCATCCGCAAATCACCACGTTTCCGGTACGGGCGGTCTCTACCATCACATCACGAAGGATATTTCGAACCTTTTCCCTGCTCTGACCGAAGATGCGATCCAGCAGGCGCGGTGCCCGCCCCTCGATTCGCTCGAGGTCGATATCCAGACCCCGCTCTTTGCATTCCTTGGCCAGCTCATTCACGTAGAAAAGACGATGGTTCAGACTTTCCGCGAGCTCGCGCCCGAGCTTTACTCCCCCTGTGCCATATTGACGCGATATGGTGATGACGGCCATTGACCTTCCCCTTTCCGGTGGAGGCTCTCGGAGTTTTTCTCAACTCCAGGGGAGCCGTTAGGTTTGTCTGGCCGGCGGCCTCTGGACCGCCGCCGCGCGTAAATTTTCGAGCGTCACTTTTTCGAGCGCTTCCCGGCGCTTGTCCTGGATTTCGTCAAGGAGCGCGTTCAGGCCTTCATTTTCCGGGTCGCCATGCCAGGAGGGTTTTTCTTCCACCGCGTCAACAATCTCCATGGTTGAAATCGCGGCTGGGTTCCGGGGCAACAACAATCCCCCGCCCTCCGTCGCTTCGGCGATAAGTCCTTTTCCCTGAAGGCGATTTACCGCAGTTTTCAGGATTTCGGGAGAAGTGTCCAGCCGTTTCGCCAAATTTTCCAGTGTCCATGGAGGTTGCCGGGTCTGTGCCCGGTTCGCCATGGCGGTCATCACCCTGAGTGCGATTTCCGCCGGAATGGGCCGGGCGGAGGGGTTTTGCGAATTCTCAAGCCGGATAGGCCTTCCCCCGACGAGTGCCGTTAGCTCCGCTGAATAAATCAAAATACACCAGGCAAAGTAAATCCACACCATCAGGATGGGGAGCTGCGCCAGCGTTCCGAATATCGCCTCGTAGCGGGAAAATCCGACCTGAAAACTCACGTAGGCCCACTGGAGGAAAAACCAGAGGACACCGCCGACGATGCCCCCCAGCGCGGCGGGTTTCAGGCGTACGTAGGTATTTGGGATAACGATCAGCACCAGGGTGAAGAGGACGATTGAGGCGAGCATCGGAACCATCTTCAGGAGAAGCTCCGCCCCTCCGGTGAGAATCCAGTAACCTCCCAGCGGCGCCAGAAAATCGCGTGCCTGAAAAACGGCCGTTGCGCTGATCGTGATGCCCAGAAGGAGCGGTGTCAGGAACAAAATGCTGAAATAGTCCGTAAACTTTCGGACCAAGGGCCGCTGCTGCCGTACCTCAAAGATGGCGTTCAGGGACTTTTCG
>CAMYJL010000045.1 GCA_947258645.1 uncultured Nitrospinota bacterium | reverse complement strand
CGCGGTAGAAAAAATCCACCCGGGCCAGCCCCGAGCACCCCAGGGCCACAAACGCCGTTCTCGCGTGCGTTTGCGTCTGGTGCAGGATGGACTCGTCCACCTCCGCCGGGATGATCACCTCCGTCGCTCCCGGCGTGTACTTCGCCTCGTAGTCGTACCATTCGCTCGTTGTCCGGATTTCCGCGAGTGGGCTCGCCAGCAGCGCTCCGCCCTCGGGGTCCTCCAGCACGGCGCATTCGAATTCCCGACCCTTGGCTTCTTCCTCTACGAGTACCTTGAAGTCGAACGTCAGTGCGTTTTCGATCGCGGCTTCCAGTTTGCCCGGGTCCGCGATGCGGTGAATGCCGACACTGCTGCCCAGCGAGGCGGGCTTCACGAATAGCGGAAAGCCAATGTTCGAACCGGCGTCTTTCAGGATCACCGCCCGGCCGTTCTTCCACTGCTCCCGGGTGATGGTGAGCGAGGGGAGTACGGGAAGCCCGGCGGCGCGCATGATGGCCTTCGCCGCGGCCTTGTCCATCGAGGCCGCCGAGGAAAAACAGCCCGAGCCCACAAACGGTACCTCGGACAGCTCGAAGAGCCCCTGAAGGGTTCCGTCCTCTCCGAACGTGCCGTGGATGATCGGAAAAAAAACGTCCGCCCGGCCCGCCACCCCGCCCTCGGGGGAATAGAGCGAGCCGTCTCCCGGGACGGGGGGGAGGAACACCTCACGCCCATCGCCGGCCGCCGCTTCGGGGGCCGGCAGGAGCATCCACTTCCCCTCCTGCGTGACCAGCAGCGGAACGATTTCGTATCGATCCCGATCCAGCTCGGCCATGATGGCCCTGGCCGAGGCCAGGCTGACCTCGTGCTCGGCCGAACGGCCCCCAAAGAGGACGCCTGCTTTTATTTTGCCGCCATTCGTTCCCGGCATTTCCGGATTCTCTCTCGATGTGGGCGTGAGGGGCGGAGAAGGCCCCGGATGTTTCCCGGGCCGGGCTATTTCAGCAACCGCGAAACCGCCTTGAAGTTCTCCGTTCCGGCGGTCCGCAAAAGGTCGAAGAGCGCCTGCTCGGTCGTCGTGAGAAGCGTCCCGGCGCGCTCCATGGAGGCGAGCCCCGTCTTCCAGTTCAGCTTGGTCCGCGAGCACAGCGCGTCGGCGACCGCGTGAACGATGAACCCATTTTCTATCAGATCGAGCGCCGTCTGGTAACAGCAGACATGCGTTTCGCTCCCGGTGAGGAGGACTTTGGTGCGCCCGAGCCCCCGGAGGCGGGGCAGGAACGCCTCCGCCCCGCAGCAGCTGAACGTTATCTTCTCGAGCGGCGAAAATTCGGGCAGGGATTCGGCGATTTCGTTCACCGTATGGCCGAGGCCCCTGGGGTACTGCTCGGTCGCCACGACGGGAATCTCGAGGCGCGCAGCCCCCTCGATCAGGGCGCGCAGCCGGGAGATTAATTGCGTCCTCACCTCTTCGGGCATCGCGGCCATCAACCTTTCCTGAACGTCGACAACGACGAGCACGCATTCATCGGGGGAGAGGCGCAAATCCTGAACGTCAGCCATCGTACCTCCGGCGGGGGACCAGGCGGGAACACCCCCCAGCTGGTAACACAGCCCCCGGGAAGGGTCAAGGAATTCAAGGCCTTGATTCGCCGGTGGGGCTGGGATAGCATCCGCTCCGATATCCATTGAACAGGAATTTATCATCATTCGCCGCGTGCGCGGTCCGGTGAGGGGGGAAGGAAAAATGCCCGGTAAAGCCAAGGTCGTTCTGACGGACTATGTGTGGGATTCGCTCGATGTGGAGAACCAGGCGCTCGGAGGTCTCGCCGACCTCGTCCCGATGCAGACGAAAACCCCGGCCGAGTTCCTTCCCGAGGCCGGGGACTGCGACGCCATCCTGAACACCTACGCCGGCCCCATCACGGCCGAGGACATGGCCCAAATGCCCAAATGCCGGATTATCGCCCGATACGGCATCGGGGTGGACACCATCGACCTCAAGGCCGCGACCGAGGCGGGCATCATCGTGACCAACAACCCGACCTACTGCATCCAGGAGGTGGCCGAGCACGCGATGGCGCTGATGCTGACCTGCGCCCGGCGGGTGGCTTTTTTCGATCGCCAGGTCCGAGCCGGCGAGTGGAATGTCATGGCGGGAAAACCGATGTTCCGCCTCCAGGGGAGCACGCTGGGCCTGATCGGCTTCGGGAACATCGCCCGGGAAGTAGCCATCCGCGCCGCCGCCTTCGGGATGAACGTCGTCTTCTCCGACCCGTTCGTGGAGGAGGGGCAGTTCGACGCCCCCGGCAAGAAGATGGAGGTGGACGAGGTGCTCCAGTCTGCGGATTTCCTGTCCGTGCATCCTCCCCTGATCCCCCAGACGCGGGGCATGATCAACGACGAGGCCTTCGCCAAGATGAAATCGACCGCCTACATCATCAACTGCGCGCGCGGGCCCATCATCGATACCGACGCGCTTGTGCGGGCGCTGGATGCGGGCGAGATTGCAGGTTGCGGCCTCGACACCACCGATCCCGAGCCGCTTCCCAACCCCCATCCGCTGCGCGGCCGCGATAACGTCGTCATCAATCCCCATTCCGCCTGGTACAGCGTCGAAGCCATGGCCGGCCTCCAGCAGGGAGCGCCGAACGAGGTCCGGCGGGTGCTGTCGGGCGAATGGCCCGTCAACGTCGTCAACCGGGACGTGAAGGGGAATAGCCGGGCGGGTCTGTAGGAACCTATACTTCAACGGTTTCCGCTGGCGCACGCGCTGCGGGTTTTCGTTCGCGGGGCGGCCGTTTCTCTTGTATATCAATGGTTTCAGGGCTGACAGTTGAAATTCGACTTTCGTCTTTGCGGCGGTATCCTAAGATAATTCTTGTAGATTCAACGACTTGAATGATATCGTTTTCGAAAGAGAGCCAACGGACGGTTCTTCTAAGTGTAGCGGTGTGTTGTCTTTGCATCTGCTTCCGCTTAATCGGATGAGTGGTGAGCGTTCAATTCGCGTTCAAGAGGAGGGGAGCCCGAATGGTGGCTGCCTCCCGGGGGGCCGGCGACGGCGCCCTGGATGCCGATCTGCAGGGGGTCGTCTCGGAAAATGAGATTTCCAGCCTGCGCGAGCGGGTGGGGAACCTCTCTCGGCTCATCGATGTGACCGCTCTTGTATCGTCCAGTCTCAACCTCGACGAAGTCATGAACCGTGTCATGGAAATGGCGAAGGAGATGATGGAGGCCGAAGCCGCCTCCATCATGCTCTGGAACGAAGCAGAGCAAGCCCTGGAGTTTGAAATTTCCGTGGGTGGTGCCGGCGTGGAAAAACTCAAGACCATCCAGATTCCCAAGGGGCAGGGCATCGCGGGCACAGTCGCGATGACGGGCGAGCCGCTTCTTGTCGCGGACGTGACGAAGGACGAGCGGTTTTTCCAGAAAGCGGACGATCATACAGGTTTTGTCACCAAGTCGATTCTGGCGGCTCCGCTCATCGTGCACGACCGGATCGTCGGTGTGAGCGAGGTGCTGAATCACAAGGCGGGCCGGCCTTTCACCGAATATGACCTGGAGTTGTTCGCCACGTTTTGCCGTCAGGTGGCCGTTGCTGTCGAAAACGCCAGGCTCCACGAGCAGGAGGTCAGGCAAAGCCTCCTCGATCAGCAGATGAAGCTGGCCTCTGAAATCCAGAAGAGTTTCCTGCCCCAGGTGTTTCCGGATGACGAGGCCGGTCGCTTCGAAGTTCACGCGTTCACCCGCTCGGCCCAGGAAGTCGGGGGCGATTTGTTTTCCTTCGAACAGCTTCCGGGAGGGCGAATCGGTGTGGCCCTCGGGGACGTGTCGGGAAAAGGGGTTCCGGCGGCGATTTACATGGCCCGGGTCGTGAGCGAGTTCCGGATGCTGTGCGCCGGCGGCGCGCCTCCCCATGAGGTGTTGACGGCCCTGAATGCGGCGCTCTCGAGAGGGAAGATGCACGGAATGTTCGTGACGTTCGTATACGGGATTCTCGACCCGGAGACGGGGCGGTTCCAGATGGCGAACGCGGGTCATTTGCCCCCGGTTCTTTTGGGTGAAAATGGCGATGCGCAATGGATGGGGCCGGCCACCGGGCCGCCTTTGGGAATGATACCGCGCACAGAGTACGCAGAAGAGATACTGGAGATGAAGCCATCTGATACGCTGATGTTTTATTCGGATGGCATTGTCGAGGCGAAGGACAAGACCGGCGCTCAGTTCGAAGAAGACCGCCTCCTGAAAGCGGTCTCAATGGCTGGCACCGGAGCCAAGAATATGCTGTCGTACGTTCTGGTAACCGTTGAAGAGTTCAGCCACGGTGCCGATCAGGCGGACGATATGACGCTTGTCACAACCTCTTGGAGAGGATGAGCGGGTGAAGCGGTTTCAAATCGAGATTCTCTCTGATCCGTCGTGTCTGAAGATGGTGCGCGACACGGTGGCGAAATTCTGCGCGCTGGCGGGGATGGACGAGAACGAGAGGTGTCAGGTGGTCCTGGCCGTGGATGAGGCGTGCACGAACATTATCCGTCACAGCTATGATGGGGCGACGGACAAGCCGATCATCTGCGAAGGAAAGTTGGAGAACGAATCCATCGTGATTATTTTGCGCGATTACGGAAAAAAGGTGGATCATGCCAAAATCCGCTCCCGCGAGCTCTCGGATGTGCGCCCCGGCGGACTGGGGGTTCATTTTATCCGGGAGGTGATGGACAGCGTGGAATTCGAGGATTGCGGAGAAAAAGGCACTTGTCTGTTTCTCAGGAAAGAAGTTCCCCAATCAGGAGCTCAGAAGTGATGGAAATTGAAACGCAGGACCTCGGAAGCGCCTGCCTGGTCCAGGTGACGGGGGAGGTGGACATGTCGAATTCGCCAACGGTTCGCGAGACCCTGATCGATCTGACGGACCAGAAAGTCGGGGCCATTGTGGTCAACCTCGGAGGGGTGACCTACATGGACAGTTCGGGAATCGCCACGCTGGTCGAAGGGCTGCAGGAGGCAAACGCCTACGGGGGCAAATTCCGTCTGGCGGCGTTGACGCCGAAGGTGATGCAGGTGTTCGAGCTTGCGCGGCTGACGGATGTGTTTGAGATTTTCCCGAATGTCGAACAGGCGAAAGAAGGGCTTTAATCTTGCCGCAATTGCAGGAATCGCTCGCGGCACTTGGCCGCGTGGCCATCGGGGCGGCCGAGTCGGCGCGCTCGAGCGTGGATCTGGCGAAAGAGATTTTCTACTGGATGTTCGTCGCCCCCTGGCGGCGGATACGGAGCAATATCCGGTGGGAGAGCGTTGTCGAGCAGGGCGTCCGGGTCGGCTGGGACGCGATCGTCATCGTTTTCGTCATCAATCTTTTCGTCGGAATGATATCGGCGCTTCAGAGCGCCTCGCTCTTGAGGCAGTTCGGACAGCTTTTGCTCGTCGCGAACGCGGTGGCGCTTTCGATGACCCGGGAGCTTGGCCCGCTGCTGACCGCCATCATCGTGTCGGGGCGGAGCGGTTCGGCGTTCACGGCCGAGATCGGAAGCATGAAGATGGCCGAGGAGGTGGACGCCCTGACGACGATGGGGCTGAATCCGGTCCGGTTTCTCATGGTGCCGCGGGTTCTGTCCATGATGATCGCCGTCCCCGTCCTGACGCTGATCGCGGATTTTACCGGCATCTTCGGAGGGTGGCTCGTCGCTGTCACGATCGTCGATTTGGGTTCGTGGCAATACATCCGCCATACGATGGATGCGATCGACATGGGCGACGTGATGCGCGGACTGACGAAGAGCGTCGTGTTCGCCTTCCTGATCGCGATGACGGGCTGTTATCTGGGCATCAAGGTGGAAGGAGGGGCGGAGGGCGTCGGGCGTTCGACGACGAATTCCGTCGTGGTTTCCATCTTCCTGATCATCTTCGCCAACCTGATTTTCACCGCGTTTTTCTACGCGATTGAATAGGGGCCGGAACCTTGGAGCAGGAACAAAAATCTTCCGCATCGGCGCCGCAGGACGAGCCTATCATTCAGGTGCGGAACCTGGAGACCTACTACGGCACGCGGAAGATCCTTCACGATGTGAATTTCAACGTGGCGAAGGGCGAGATTTTCGTCATCCTCGGCGGGAGCGGGAGCGGAAAATCGACACTCCTGCGGCACATCATTGGCCTGCTGAATCCCTCGAAGGGATCGATTTGCTTGTTCGGCCAGGAGACGACCGAGCTGGGCGAGGAGGAGTGGGACGCCCTGCGCCGCCGGATGGGTGTTCTCTACCAGGGGGGCGCTCTGTTCAACTCGATGACGGTGGGGGATAACGTGGCGCTTCCTCTCCGCGAGTTCACCGATTTACCCGAGGCGACGATCGGCATTCAGGTCCGGATGAAGCTCGGGCAGGTGGACCTGGCGGGATTTGAGGATCTCAAGCCCGATCAACTCTCGGGCGGCATGAAGAAGCGCGCGGGCCTGGCCCGGGCCATGGCGATGGACCCGGAGGTGCTGTTTTTCGACGAACCCTCCGCCGGGCTCGACCCGATTGCGGGCGCCGGGCTCGACGACTTGATCCTCAAGCTCCGCGAGACGTTCGGAATGACGATTGTGGTGGTCACGCACGAAATGGAGAGCGTCAAGAAGATCGCCGACCGCGTTATCATGCTGTTCAAGGGGCACGTGGCGGCCGTCGGGCCGCTGGACGAAGTCATGCAGAACCAGGACCCCATGGTGCAGCAGTTTTTCGAGCGGCGGCCGGACGAGGAAAAACTCGACCCCAAGGAATATCTGGAATATCTAACCGCAGGCGGAAATAGGGAACTGTAAGGATGCCGAGAGATCCGGGACATGAAGTGAAGGTAGGCATTTTCGTCGCTGTCGGCCTGGGAATATTTGCGTTGTTCGTGGTCGCGCTGACGGGAATCGGTTTCAGGGGAGGCGAAGACGTCTACCGGGTCCGCTTCAAGAGCGTTGCGGGCCTGGAGAACGGAAGCGTTGTCCGCCTGGGCGGCCTCAAGGTGGGCCGCGTCGAATCCGTGGGGATATCGAAAGACGATTCGCGGATGATGGAAGCGATCATCCACGTCGATGAGGGCACGCCTGTCCGGGAGAACAGCAAGGTCCAGGTGACCTCGGTCGGTATTACGGGCTCGATGTTCCTCGCCATCACACTGGGGACGCCGGACTCCCCCCTGCGCAAGCCGGGCTCGGTGATTACCGGGCAGGAGGCGGCCAGCTTCCAGGATGTCATCAACGAAGCCCAGGGCGCGGCCGCGAAGCTGGGGAATGTTCTTGATGGCCTGGACGTGACGGCGGCCCAGGTGTTCGAGGATGTCCGGGAGCTCGTGGCGAACGCCCGGGGGAAAGTCACCTCGATCCTCGCCACGACGGATCGCGTCGTTGCCCGCTTCGAAAAAGTGTTGAGCGAGAAAAACGAGAAGAACATTCGCCGGTTCCTCGCATCGCTGGCGGACGCCGCGGATAAGCTGGAGGGAAGCATCGGCCCCGCCGCCAAGGAGCTCCAGGTCACGCTCAGGCGGGCTCGAAAGTCGCTTGATGTGGTGGATCGCGCTGCGGACTCGTTTGGGTCTCTTTCCGAAAATACGTCCGGGTTCGTGACGGAACTCAAGAAGCGCCTGGCCGCGGCGGATAAACTGCTGGCGCGCTACGATCGCGTGGGCGAGGGGCTGGAGAAAGTGTTCGCGACGGGAGAGAATGCCGTCCGCGAGCTGGCCCAGGCCATCGAAAAGGAGATTCGCATCGTCCGGGAAAGCCTCGACAGGGAAGTGGCGGCGGCGGGCGTCAGCGTCCGCAAGGAAATTGGCGAAGTCGGAAAACAGGGGAGATCCACCCTGGGTTCCATCGAAGGTGAGGTCCGGATCGTCCGGAAAGATGTCCAAAAGGAGATCAAGGCAACGGGCGAGACACTCCGGGGGGAGATCGCCGGCGTGGGCGGCGAGGCGAAGACCGTCATCCGGAGGGGCGGGGAGAAGCTGAACGACGCGCTGGGCGCCATCGAGGGCGCCGCCGACCGGGTGGATAAGTTCCTCGCCACCAACCAGAAAGATTTAAGGGCGATCGTCGTGAATTTCCGATCGCTTTCGAAGCGAGTGGACGATATTCTCCTTCAGATTTCAGGTGGGGAGGCCGGAGAGAAAATCAAGGGCGCGGCCGAGGAGCTTCGGCTGGCGCTCAAGCGGGCCCATTCGCTGATGGCCCAGCTCGACGATACGGTGTCGAGCCACCGGGAGGACATTCAGATTCTGATCACGGACCTGAGGGATACGGCGAGCAATCTGAGCGACTTCACGGCGACGCTCAAGGCTCGCCCCTCCTCGGTGATTTTCAGCGCGCCCGCAGCTCCCAGGACGTTTGAGAAATGAGGTTGAGGCACATGAGAGCCATGACATGCATGAGAGCCATGATGATGAATCCCCGGGCGGGAAGGTGGTGCGCCCTGTTGCTCGTTGCGGCGCTTGGGGGCGGGTGCGGCGCGGGGGTGGGCAATGTCCCCGAAACCCGGTATTTCGTCATCGACTACACTCCCACGCCTTCTCAAAATTCGAAGCCCGTTCTTCCGGTTTCGGTCGGCGTGGACAAGTTCCGCTCGGACGCGGTGTACCGGACGGACAAGATCGTCTTCCGCAAGGTTCCGTATCAGGTCGAATTCTATCCTTATGAGAGGTGGGGCGCCCGGCCGGAGGAGAACGTAACGGATCGGCTGATCGATCATCTCCTGGCTACGAACAGGTTCCGGGAGGTGATTCGCGCCACCAGCGGTGCCAACTCAGACTATCTTGTCCGTGGCCGGGTGAAGCGCTTCGAGGAGGACAGTTCGAAGGGATTTTCGGCGGTCGCCCAGATTGAAATGTCACTCCTTCACCGGAAAACGGGGAAAGTCCTTCTGCAAAAGCGGGTGACCCGCCGGACACCGGCCAAATCCGAGCCCCCCCAGGGCTTTGTGAACGCGATGGCGGAAAATCTTAAAAGCCTGCTCGACGAGTTGGCTGGTGAAATTTCGGCAGCCGTTGCCGAGCATCGCAAGTAATGAGGGACCGCCCTTGACAGCCCGCTCAAGGGGCCGTAATTAATCATTGAAAGCTATGACTATTCAGGGACCGCCCCTCCTGGTTATGATTTCGTCGCTCGATACAGATAGGCTACGATACCGGGACCGACATGAGAGCAGAAAATCCATGCCAGCCAAAATTGGTGGGAGATGTGGAGTTTCGTCTGCCCGGGGCCGCCGAAAAGAGGCTTGCCGCAGTTTTGGTGAACTCGGGTGCGTCCGATTTAGGCTGGATGGTCCTGGGATGAACGGTTGGAAGAAGTGTTGAAAAGGCGCTTTGTCGTGGAGGAAGGATGAACCCGAGATTAAAATCGCCTGAACTCAAGCTTCCGGCAGAATATGAAGCGGAGGCGAAAAGCCAGCCCGTTTTTATGGATCGAAGGCGCTTTTTGAATTATTCCGGGTGGGTCGGAATTCTCGGGAGCCTTTCGGTCGCTTTGCTGGGGTTCCTCCGGTTCCTGTTCCCGAGGGTTTTATTCGAGCCCCCGACAGCGTTTAAGGCGGGCCCGCCCTCGGATTATGTTCCAGGAACGGTGGACACCCGCTATACGCTCTCCCATCGCGTCTGGATTGTCCGGGAGCCGGAATATTTCTATGCTTTGAGTGCGATATGCACCCATCTGGGCTGCACGCCCAGGTGGCTGCCCTCTGAAGACAAGTTCAAGTGCCCCTGCCACGGCAGCGGATTTAAGAGAAGCGGAGTCAATTTTGAAGGCCCGGCTCCCCGCCCGTTGGAGCGTTTTAAAATTACTCTTGCCGAAGACGGTCAGATTCTCGTTGAGCGGGGCAAGAATTTCCGCCAGGAAAAGGGCGAATGGGATAATCCGGACGCCAAATTATTTGTTTGATCTTTTGCCTTTGTGACTGAGGCTCCTATCGGGGGTTTTGGGAGGAATTACATGCAGCGTTTGAAAGAGCATTTAAACCTCGACCAGATGAAACGGAATATTGTGGACTCTCAAATCTGGCGCTCGATGTTCCGCCACGGCTACGAGGACACGCCGCGGAACCGCGTCCTGATGGTGGTGGACAATCTCTGGCTGCATCTTCATCCGACGAAGATACGCCGTCATGCCATACGAATCCGCTTCACTTGGTGCATGGGCGGGATCACCTTCCTTCTTTTTCTGTATCTAACCATTACCGGCGTGATCCTGATGTTCTACTACCGGCCGGTGGGGGAATACGCCTACATTGATATCAAATTCCTGGAGTTCGACGCGCCATTCGGCATGTTCATGCGGAACATGCACCGGTGGGCGGCACACGCAATGGTTATCGCGGTGTGGCTCCACATGCTCCGGGTGTTCATGACGGGCTCCTACAAGCCGCCCCGGGAGTTTAACTGGGTGATCGGCGTGCTGCTCTTGACCATGACCCTCATGCTCAGCTTCACGGGTTACCTGCTCCCCTGGGACCAGCTGGCCATCTGGGCGGTGACCGTAGGAACGAACATGGCCCGGGCGACCCCCCTGCTCGGCAACGAAGGGCCATTCGCCGAGTTGGTGGGGGTGACGCCCCGGCTCGACGCCCGCTCGGCCCTGTTGGGAGGGACGATCGTCGGCCCGCCCACTCTCCTGCGGTTTTATGTGCTGCACTGCATCGTGATTCCGCTAATCGCTTCGGTCCTGATGATGGTGCACTTCTGGCGGATTCGAAAAGACGGCGGCATATCGGGGCCGCTTTAAACCGACCAATAACGAGAGGCTGTTGCCGTGGCGAAGGAAGATAAAGTAATCGGCACCGCGGATGATTTTCCCAAGACGAGTTGGGAGCGGGTCAACGACAAGGTGCATGTCTGGCCGTATCTGACGCGCCTGGAATTTATGACGGCGATCATCATAACGATTTTATTGATCGTCTGGTCGATTGTGGTGGATGCTCCCTTGGAAGAGCCGGCCAACCCATCGCTGACGCCGAATCCCTCGAAGGCGCCATGGTACTTCCTCGGCCTTCAGGAGATGCTCGTCTACTTTGATCCGTGGATGGCGGGCGTCGTTCTGCCCTCTCTGATCATCGTCGGCCTCATGGCCATCCCGTACATCGATGTGAATCCCAAGGGCAACGGATACTATTGCTATAAGGATCGCCGGTTCGCCATCCTCACTTTCCTGTTCGGATTTCTGGTGTTGTGGGTGTGGCTGGTCATTCAGGGAACGTTCATGCGCGGGCCGGGGTGGAACTTTTTCATGCCCTGGGAGGAGTGGGACCCGCACAAGGTCGTGGCGCTGACGAATGTGGATTTACCCTACCTGGTGGGCTTTCGAAGCTACTGGGCCCAGGCCGCCTTCGGCATTTTTTGTGTGGGTGCCTGGTACGCCACGATTCCGATTTATTACATCTGGCGGCGGCATACGCTGGTGAACGTCGGCTTCACGCGGTATGCGGTCAAGGCCTTTCTCTTTATGACGATGATGGCCCTGGTGGCCAAGATGGCGTTGCGGATTGGCCTGAACATCAAATACGTTCTTGTGTTGCCGTGGCTGAACATTTGATTGAGGGGATAAGAAGTTCATGACGCAGGAGCCGCAACAGAAAAAACATCTTTGGTGGGATGCGTGCGGTCTGCGCCTCGCGGTGATAGGAGTGGCCGTGAGCCTGAGTTTTTATTACTGGCTGGCTTAGATAGGAGGAGCTTGTCGCACCTCGGACCCCGCCATACCCAGACCGGGGGATGCGCCCGCTGGAGATAGATACTTCATTTGATTCGCCTCCCATCCGGGGAGGCGTTTTTTTTGCCGGAGGTAAGCGGGGAAGGCAGTCCGATTGTCAGGCCATAGATGAAGAGAGTTTGTCAGCGCCCCGGGGCGGGGAGAGGGAACGCTTCAGGCGGGCCAGGGGAGGCCCCTTTGGCGCAAAATTTCGCGCAGGCGCGACACGTTGATGAGTTCCATGGGGGCGCCCTCGGTGTATTTGTTGACTTCTTCCGTAAAATAGCCGGTCGAGATCAGAATGCCCTTGAGGGAGCGTTCCGCCCGGACGGTGTCGGAGAGGCCGATGACACGAATGGAATCCACGAAACTGTCTTCGGGAACGAGAATGCCGTGCACAATGTAATCGCCCCCGATCACCGGAGCGGGGTTATGGGCGAGAATGTCGATTTCCTCATCGTTCACCCAGGTTGAATGAACGATTCGAAGGTCCATATCTTCCAGCAGGCCTTTGATGACACTCTCAAACGCGCCCGGGGTCATCTGCCGCAGGGCCTGGATGTCCCGATCATCGCGGGTGGTCTCGGCGTCTTTTTCGAGAGCGATGTTGGATGTCGTCTTCTTGACGAGAAAGATGGTGACAAAGCCCAAAAACAGCGCGAAAATAATCAGTTCGAGCATACCTGCTCCAAGCTCAGAGCCCTTCGGGCTCGCCGTCGGGTGCAAAAACGAAAAGCGGCCCGGTGTCCGTGAATTCCCCCGCCACCTCCCGAGTTGTCCCGGGCGGTTGGTTCTGGCGAAATCCCAGTCCCTTGAGCCGCTTATCCCGTTCCCGGGTTTTTCAAAACCCGGTTTTCAGCGAATCATCTCGTCGTAGACCGCGTCCTTTTTTCCCTCTTCGATGAGCCGGTCGTGGCGAAGCCCCTGCGATATCGACAGCCAAACGAAAAAGGCGACAAGAGGGGCCATGATGGCGATGGGGATATTGTCGGGCTTGGAGATGATCTCGAGAAATTGTTCCATTTCGGAGCTTAACCTCCTGGATTTTTGTTTCTTTCACTTTCGAAACGAAGGCGGTTAATCAAGCCATCAATTTCGCGCATTCTCTACAAATTCGGGTCTCCGGGCAAGCCGGAATTCCCTTTTAGAACCCCTCCCGTTTCCTTGAAGCCTTGACAGGGAAGGCATAAAACCGATATAGATTACCGTTGTAAGGATTTGAAATAATTAGCGGCACGCGATCTAACCGCCTGTCCCGGTTTTTCTGATGAGGCAATAGCTCATGCCCCATTTTATTTTTGACGCCTGCATCGGATGCGGCGTATGCGAGCCCGTTTGTCCCACCGATGCGATCACCGGTGTATCGAAGGAAATCTATGACATCAACCCCGACCGTTGCATCGACTGTGGCGTGTGCGGAAAGTACTGTCCCGCCTTCGCCATTCAGGACAATTCCGGCGAGATCATCACGAACATCAAACACAAGGAAATGCCGAAAGCGTATGTGTTGGAGGAAAACTGCACGGGTTGCGTGTGGTGTGTCGATGTCTGTCCCTTTGACTGTATTGTCATGGCGGATTCCTCTGTCGAGCGCGATCACAGTCAGGTGGCCGTCGTCGATCAAAGCACTTGTGTGGGCTGCCGCCTCTGCGAGGAAATTTGCAACAAGGGCGCCATTGTCGTCCCTCGGCACAATGATGAGTCGGATTACATGGTCCCGATGATGCCCGATTTCGTGGTTTCTCCTCTCCGGGCCTATTGACGGGCCTGGCTTCCTGGCCAATTCCTCCCCCAAAACGGGGGAGGTCTTTTTTTTTCAGCAAAATTTCGCTGAAAGCACTTCTTGACGCCTTATTTCTCCTCGGGTAGCGTTTTTAGAGGGAATTTCGCGGATGAGGAGAAATCCGAATGCCTCCCAGACTGGAGGGACTGCCTCCAGCCCGAATCATGGATATCGTTGATCGGGTGGAGGAGTACGCCCCCGGATATTCCGATATGCTGACCCGCGCCTATATCTATACGGCGAAGGTGCATCGCGGCCAATCCCGTATTTCGGGCGAGCCCTATATATCCCATCCGCTGGAGGTGGCCCGTATTCTGGCCGAGATGCGTCAGGATCCGGAATCCGTCGCTGCCGGCATCCTCCACGATACGGTGGAAGATACGGCTGCCACCATCGATGAAGTCCGGGATCTGTTTGGCGATCAGGTGGGAGAGCTGGTCGAGGGCGTGACCAAGCTGGCCAAGCTCGATTACAGCAACCCGCAGGTCCGACAGGCGGAAAATTACCGGAAAATGCTCGTCGCGATGTCGCACGATATTCGCGTGATTCTCATCAAATTGGCCGACCGCCTTCACAATGCCATGACGCTTGGATATCTGCCGCCGAAACGCCGCGAGCGCATCGCGAGGGAGACGGAAGAAATATACGCCCCATTGGCCAATCGCCTCGGGATCGGTTGGCTGAAGGGTGCCTTGGAAGACATTGCCTTCCAGCACCGCCATTCCCGGGAATTCGAAGAAATCGAAAGCAAGCTCAAAGAGGGCCGGGCGGATCGGGAGGCGTACCTCAATGAAGCGAAAAACCTGACGGAGGAGCTGCTGGAGCGGGCGGGCATTAAGGCCACGGTCTCCGCCCGGTTTAAGCTGCACTCCAGTATCTTTCGGAAGATGAAGATCCAGAATATCGACTTTCATCAGGTCTATGACATTTCCGGCCTTCGGATCATCGTCGATGAGGTCAGGGACTGCTATTCTGTTCTCGGGTTGTTGCACTCCATCTGGAAGCCGGTTCCCGGCCGATTCAAGGATTATATTGCTCTTCCGAAATCGAATCTGTATCAATCCCTGCATACAGTGGTCATGGGTGCCCGTGGCCAGCGCGTGGAATTTCAGATCCGCACCCACCAGATGCATCGGAACGCAGAAGAGGGTATCGCCGCCCACTGGCGGTATAAAGAAGACGAGGAAGTGGAAGAGGGGAGTATCGACAAGTTCGAGTGGCTCCGGCGAATCATGGAGAGCCTTCAGGAAGAAACGGACCCGAAAAATCTGGTTGACTCGGTCAAGCTCAACCTGTTCCAGGATGAAGTTTTCGTGTTTACGCCCATGAGCGAGGTCAAAAGCTTCCCTCGCGGCGCTACGCCGGTTGATTTCGCCTACGCGATTCACTCCGAAGTCGGCCACCATTGTGTGGGCGCGAAGGTGAACGGAAGGATCGTTCCCTAATCCCCACCGGACGCCGGGCAGGGATTGGCTGAAATTCGTTGTGACGCCCCGCGCCAAGCAGCAGGTTCGATCCTGGATTCGCCAGGAGCAGCGCCACCGGTCCACAGACCTTGGCAAGGAACTCCTCGAACACGAGATTCGCCGGTATCAGGTGGAGCCCAAGACCTATCTGAAGGCCGATTCGCTTCGGCGCGCCGCCAACTCTTTCAGCATAAAAGGCGCGGACGATCTTCTGGCGGCGGTCGGATTCGGGCGGGTTTCGGCGCGTCAGGTGGCCTCTGTCCTCCTGCCTGAAAATGTTGTTGTCGACCATGACAAACGGGAAAAATCACGGTTGCGGCGGCTTGTCCAGCGGGTCAGCGGGAAAACCCCGCGGGGGATCCAGGTCAAGGGGCAGGACGATGTCCTCATCCGTTACGCAAAGTGCTGCAATCCCATCCCCGGCGATCCGATCGTGGGTTTCATCACGCGCGGAAGGGGCGTGACGGTCCATTCCCAGACTTGCTCCAGCGTCCGCGGTTTGATGGCCGACCGGGAGCGGCTGGTTGAGGTAACATGGGGCAAGGTGGAAAAGGATGAATTGCATGTCGTCAATCTGGCGGTGGAGGCGCTCGATCGGCCGGGGGTTCTCGCGAATTTGAGCTCGGCCATCGCCTCTCAGAAGGCGAACATCACCCGCATCGAGGCGGAGTCCATGAACGACAAAGCGGGCATTCGCCTCAGCGTGCAGGTTCATGATCTGGAACATCTCAACGAGGTTTTGAAAAAAGCGCGAAGTGTAAAGGGAATCCTTTCCGTCATTCGAATAACCCCGCAAACCTCCCGCCAGGAAGTCTTGAACGATTCTTCGGGAGATTAGAAAATACGATTTTGAGCTGTTTCGAAAATTGATTCTCCGCCCCGCAGGACGTTCCCAATCAGTCGCCAAAGATATTCCGCGACTTCGAAGCAGGAAATGAAAGAGAATTCGAACGGATGATGACATCTCTCTGGCATCGCCTGATGATTGCGTTTGTGGTCCTGATCGTTATTTTTTCGTTTGGGATTACGGGTTACATGACGATAGAGGGTTGGGGATTTTTCGACGCTCTCTATATGACGGTTATCTCTCTGACGACGGTCGGGTATGGTGAAACCCACGAATTATCGTTCAACGGCCGCATATTCACCATTGCACTCCTGTTTGGCGGCATGGGTGTTCTTGCCTATGGAATCGGTACTTTTACGGCGTTCCTTGTTGAAGGCCACCTGATGAATTTCCTGAGAGGAAGGAAAATGCAAAGCAGAATTGAAAGGCTAAGAGATCATTTCATCCTCTGCGGTTATCAGGGCGAGGGCCGCTATGTTCTGGAAGAGCTCATGAAAACAAAAACGCCGCACGTGGTCGTGTCGAAGGATGCTTCCGAGCTGGAGACGGCGTTTCCCAATGAGAGCGTTCTGTACGTCGAGGGAGACCCCACGAAAGAGCAGGTGCTCGGGCTGGCCAACATCGAGCATGCGCGGGGTATCATCAGTGCGCTCGCGACGGACAGTGAAAATCTGCTGGTCGTGCTTTCGGCGCGGGAGTTGAGCCCCGCGCTCCGGATCATTTCCTGCGTGTATGATCGCGAAAACGATCACAAATTCAAGCGGGTCGGCGCGAACGGCACAGTCATGGCCTCCTATATCGGCGGCCTGCGCATGGCTTCCGAGGCGATTCGCCCGACCGTCGTGTCGTTTCTGGATTCCATGCTCCGCGAAACGGGCCGGACCCTGCGGATCGAGGAGATCACGGTGCCGGCGGAGGGTTCCGATTGGGCGGGAATATCCTTGAAAGATATCGACTTCCCGACACAGACGGGGTTGCTGGTCGTTGCCGTCAAGTCCCTCAAGTCGGGCAAATACGTTTATAACCCCCGGGGGGATTATATGGTCGAGGCGGACGACGTGCTCATTGTCATCGGTGAGACGGAGCAAATCATCAAGATGAAAAGAATGCTGGGATGTGTCCTGGATGAAAACGGGACGCTGGAAGAAGAGAGCCGGACGCCGAGCGGATCGGCTTCGGCATCTTCATGAGCCAGCGCCTCTCCCGCTCATGAATAAAATTCTCCGCTCGTGAGCCGGCCTGCCGGAAATGCCAAGCAGTTATCCTTGCGCCACAGTTGGGATCTGACACCCAAAGAAGCCAGGGTTTTGCAGGAAAATCTCAAAAAACACTTGCGGTTTTCTCCTCTGGCCAGACCCCCGCGGACGGTCGCCGGGGCGGATATATCTCTTCCTCGCTTTGGCCGAAGGGCGGTGGCGGGGGTCGTGGTTCTCTCCTATCCCGAACTTGAAATTATCGAAGAATCGCTCGTGGATGGCGAGGTGACGTTTCCGTATGTGCCGGGATTGCTCTCGTTTCGGGAGGGGCCGTTGCTCGAGCGTGCATTTTCGGGCCTGAGGCGCAAGCCGGATCTCGTGCTATTCGACGGCCAGGGGATCGCTCATCCGCGTGGCCTCGGCATCGCTTCTCACCTGGGTCTCCGCCTGGGGTTGCGCACCGTGGGCTGCGCCAAGAGCCGCCTTTGGGGGGTGCCCCTGCGAGAGCCTCCGGACAAAAAAGGGGGATGGGCACCCCTCCAGAGCCCCGAAGGCGAGACGCTGGGCGCCGTTCTGAGAACCCGAAAGGGGGTGAAGCCCGTCTTTATCTCGTCGGGACACCGGGTGGACCTGGAGGGAGCGATCGAATACGCGCTGGCGGTCTCGCCCCGCTACCGGATTCCCGAGCCCATTCGGGCGGCGCACACGAGGACGAACGAGGAGCGCCTCCGGCTCGGCATTGTGTAGCTTCTTGTCGATGGATAAAAAGACGAAAGCCGCCGGAGTGGTCCATGTCAGATATCCCGCCCGCACTCGGCGGGAGCGGAGTGGCCGGAAGTGATCCGGTTTAATTCTTCGGCTTGGGAACGGGCAGGGAAGATACACTCTGGCTCATGAGAAAGTCCCTGAGCGCCCTGATCTGGCGATAACCGTCTCCGCCGAGGAGTTTTGGGTCGATGGGCTCGCCGTGGCTCTCGATTTCGGCCCGGCCGAAATTCGCACCCAGATCGGTCGGCGAGGTGATTTGGATGGTTTTTTCGTCGATCCCCACGACCTTGACGATCACGTTTTTCGGCCCGATGCGAAGGGTCGCCGGCTGCTCCTCGGGCAGTTCCGCCTCTTGGGCTGATTTGAGGTTATAGGTCCACTGGCCTTCGGCCTGTTCTCCGCGTGTCCCGCTCAGGATGCTTTCCTTACGCCCCGCACCTTCGAAAAACACCGGCATCTTTGTTCCCGGCCGGACCTTTTGCGGGTTGACTACCCAATTGAATATCCAGTCGGGGCGAAGGCGCTGTTTTGCCAGCGATAGATTCGGTGCCGAAGGAGGTTCCTTGCCCGGCGGCGGTGGATAAGTGCCGTGACAGGAGAGACATTCCGCTTTCTGGAAAAGATCCCGGGCGGTGCTCACGGTCTCGCGTTTCACCTGTGTCCTGTCAAAATGAACGTAGGGCCGAAGTTTGCCGTCGAGAGCGGCGAAGTAGTCCACCAGCGCCGCAACGTCCTTCTCGGGCATCTGAAAACTGGGCATCCGCACTTTCAGCCAGGGCCGGAGGATGACGACGTTGCGAAGGAAGCCGTAGAACCAACCCGGCTGCACCTTCGCTCCCTCGCCGTTGAGCGAGGGGGGGCCGTTGTTTATGTCCTTGTACCGGCGAAGGAGGTCTCCGCCCCAGTTCTCGACGATATGGCAGCCCGTGCAGTTGTACTTTTCAATCATTCGGCGGCCGGTTTCGATTTTCTGGGCCCGCTCGTCCAGTTTGCGGTGCACGGACTCGGGCGGTCCGTGAGGGACCATGGCCCGTAAAAACGTCCGGATGGAGGATGCTTCCTTATCCGAGAGGTCGAAGTTCGGCATGAGGAGT
Source organism: uncultured Nitrospinota bacterium (assembly GCA_947258645.1). Taxonomy (GTDB): domain Bacteria; phylum UBA8248; class UBA8248; order UBA8248; family UBA8248; genus CAMYJL01. The sequence goes on along the minus strand of CAMYJL010000045.1, from coordinate 1,469 downwards.
CTTTGACGCTCGGTCTGGTAGATCTTCGGGTTTTTCAGTTTTCCGAAAGTCCAGGCGTCCCATGTGTGTTTGATGCTGACGGCGTTGCCGAATGAAAGCTCAAAAGGTTTCTTGGTGGCGAAGCGGGAAAGATCGGGCCCGATTTTCGAGGCCGTCTCCATTCCGGGGATGATGTGGCAACCGGCGCAGCCGCGCTTTCGGATCAGCTTCCCTCCGCGCTCGAAGGCGGCCTTGTCGTCCAGCTGGAGGGGCTTTTGGCTCTCCACCGGAGGAGGGGAAAGGCTGAGCAGATATGCGGCAACACTCCTCGATTCCTCGTCCGAGAGCCGGAGACTCGGCATCTTTGTGCCGTGCCAGTAGTTTTTCGGGTCTTTCACCCAGCGGACCAGCCAGTCGGGTTGAACCTTTTGGGCGATTTTGCCAAGGGCGGGCCCGAAGTCACGGTTCCTGAATACGATCGGCCACCCGTCCACGCCTTCCAGTTTCGGGCCCGGGTTCAGATCTTTTTCCCCCCGGATATGGCAGGCCAGACATCCGACGGTCTCAAAGACATTTTTACCCTTTTCGATGGTGCCCGGGTCACTGAGTCCGTCGATTTTCCGGGGAGCGGTTTTTCTCCGGCCCGCGCCCAGCAGATAGGTCGCAATGTCCCGGGATTCCCTTTCGTCCATGCTGAAATAGGGCATTTTCGTGCGGGGGTTGTAGTCCTTCGGGCGCTTGATCCACGAGACGAGCCAGTCCGGCTTGACTTTTTCTTGGATGCGCGAGAGGTCCGGCCCCGGGTCACGAAGGCCCGACGTCCCGGGGATGTTGTGACAGCCGAAGCAGCCCAGTTCCCGGACGAGCGAAATTCCCCTGGAGAGGACGGGCGCCTTTCGAATATTAAATTCGTTTGCGTGGCAGCTGTAGCACTTGGATTCGACTTCGCCCGATGAAAGGAGCGGATCGTCCCAGTAATGATCGAATCCATGGGCCAGATCGACGGTTTTGAGCGCGCTTCCCTGGCCGCCGTGACACGACACACAGCCGATCTTGGAGAGGTCGTGCTTCCCCAGGTAGAAGGTCCGGTCAGGATGCGTCCGATATTGCGGGGCGGCTTTTTCAAAACCGCTCCGATCGATTCCCAGATGGCAGGTCTGGCATCTGTCCACACGATAGACGGGTTCGTTGAAATTGTTCCGGTCGAATTCGCGGAGAACAATCTGCTTGATCTCGTACGGGCGGCTCTCGATGGCCTTGAGGCGACGCTCCAAGCTGAGGGCATCTTTGTCGATGGCTCTTTGTTGCTTTTTGAGGTCGTTGAACAGTTTGAATTTAGACTGGATTTTGGCGAGTGTCGCGTCTCGGGCCGCCTCGGCTTTCTCGGCGATGGGTTGTTTCAGGGCGATTTCTTTCTGGATTTCCTCGAGATGCTTTTTCTCCGCGCTCACGTCATGCCCTTGGCGGATTCCTTCGTTTAGCTCGAAAGA
>CAMYJL010000044.1 GCA_947258645.1 uncultured Nitrospinota bacterium | reverse complement strand
ATTGCATGAAGTACGCGATGGCCATCGACCTCAATCAGTGCATCGGCTGTCATGCTTGCACCATCGCCTGCAAATCCGAGCACGATATCCCCATCGGCGTCTGGCGGTGCTGGGTCAAGGAAGTGGAAAAAGGCGTATTCCCCAGCACGAGGCGGGAGTTTTTGCCTGTCCTCTGCAACCAGTGCGACGATGCCCCCTGCAAGAACATCTGCCCGACCGGGGCGCTCTTCCGCCGCTCAGACGGGATTGTGGACCTCGACCCGGAATGGTGCATCGGGTGCAAGTCGTGCATGGTCGCCTGCCCTTACGATCAGCTCTTCATCGACCCGAACACAAATACCGCCGAAAAATGCAACTTTTGCTCGAACCGCCTCGAAGTCGGCCTGGAGCCCGCGTGCGTGGTCGTCTGTCCGACCCAGTGCCGCATCTTCGGCGATATCGACGACGCTGAATCCAAGGTATCGAACCTCATCGCTCACGAACCCGTCACCGTCCGGAAACCCGAATACAAAACCGACCCCAACATTTATTACTTCAAGGGGAGCCGGCAGGTTCTCGACCCCACCGAACCGTCGCACTCGGCGATTTACAAACAGGGCGAGGCGGACATCCAAAAGAACGAAGTCACCCCGGAATGGGAAAACAAACGGGGGGAGAGCCGGACGGTATACGACACCTTCCACAAGATACCCTGGGATTCCAAAATTATCGGCTATCTGATGACAAAAGGGCTCAGCACGGGACTCCTCATCCTGAGCCTGCTCATGTGGCGGATGGGATACACGAGTTCCCTCTTCTCCTTCTGGATGCCCGTCCTGAGCGGTATCCTGCTGGCGGCGACGGGCGGGCTTCTCATCACGGACCTGAGGAAACCGGAGCGCTTTTACTACATTCTCATCCGGCCGAACTGGAGCAGTTGGATGACATGGGGAACCTATTTCATCGCGCTGGACGGCATCTTCACCCTCTTCTGGGTGCTGGCGGCTCTCGTCGGCGCCTCGGGGACGATGAACACCCTCTTCCTCCCGACGATCGTCTTTGGCGGCCTGGCCTCGATCTATACGGGCTTCTTCTTCGCCCAGGGCGCGGCACGCGATCTCTGGAAGGGCAGCGAAAACACCATCGACATCGGCGTCCAGACCGCCGTTAAAGGCGCGGCGGGACTCATCTTTTTCGGAACACTCTTCCCCATCGCCGAGCAGGCCCAGGCGCTGGCGTTCCTCGGAACGATACTGACGGGGGGACTCCTCCTCCACTTCGCCATTCTCATTTTCTCGACGGTGGTTCACCGCTTCGGCTCACACGCCCACGAGCGCGCCGTAGAGCTTCTGGCGCGAGGCGCCCTGAAGGGCGAATTCTGGTGGGGCGCCATCGTGATGGGCTGCGCCGCGCCGATCATCCTGATCGCCTGGCGTGGCGTGGGCGGATGGAGCGCATTGCTGGCGGGCCTGCTGGCCGTCGCCGGGGCGTATTACTGGGACCGCGTTTGGGTGAAGGCCGGGCAGGCCATCCCCCTTTCCTAGGACGAGGAGAAATCCGAAATGGCAGCATCTCATCTCCATGCCGCCCGAGGGGCGCGGGACATCTCGGCGCTCGGCCGGCCTGACCTTCTCACGAAGGCGCCGGCTCCGGCCCCTGCGGGTCAGGAAAACCACATTCACGTCAACGGCCCCCTCGTCTCCTACCCGAGCCCGGACAAATGGGACAACTGGAGCGAGTACGAAAGCACCGAGTGGCCCAAAAAAGTCCAGCGGAACTACATGCTGGTGCCGACGCTTTGTTTCAACTGCGAGGCGGGCTGCGGCCTTCTGGCCTATGTAGACAAGGACGACATGAAGATACGGAAAATCGAGGGCAACCCCCTGCACCCGGGCTCGCGCGGGCGAAACTGCGCCAAGGGCTGGGTCACGCTGAACCAGGTCTACGACCCCGACCGCATTCTCTACCCGCTCAAGCGCGCGGGCGAGCGCGGCGAGGGCAAATGGGAGCGCTGCAGCTGGGACGAGGCCCTGGACGACATCGCCGGGCGCATCCGCAAGGCCATCGAGGAAGAGCGCCGCAAAGAGATCATCTACCACGTCGGCCGCCCGGGCGAGGACGGCTTCATGTTCCACACCCTCGCCGCCTGGGGACTCGACGGGCACAACAGCCACACCAACGTCTGCAGCGCCTCGGCGCGCATCGGGCAGTTCCTCTGGAACGGCGGAGACCGCCCTTCGCCCGATTTCTCGAACGCCGAAGCCATCTTCCTCATCAGCAGCCATCTGGACACGGGCCACTACTACAACCCCTCGGCCCAGCGCATCATCGAAGCACACTCAAACGGCGCGAAGCTCATCGTCATCGATCCGCGCCTGTCCAACACGGCGGCCAAGGCCGACTACTGGCTGCCCGCCTACAGCGGCACCGAGTCCGCCATCCTGCTGGCTATCGTCCGCTATCTTCTCGAAACCGATCAATACGACGAGGCGTTCGTCCGCGAGTGGTTCAACTGGACGGAATACATGCGCGCCGCGCATCCGGGCGATGAGGCGACGTTCGAGAACTTTATCAAGCGGCTGAAGGAGGAATACGCCGAGTTCACGTTTGCGTACGCGGCCGAGGAAACCGGCGTCTCCGCCGACCTCATCGCCGAGGTGGCCCAGGTCGTCGCGCGTGCGGGCAGCCGGCTCTGCGTCCACATCTGGCGCGCCGCCGCGACGGGCAACCTCCACGGCTGGCAGGTCGCCCGCTGCCTCCACTTCCTGCCCTCCCTGACCGGCGCCGTGGGAACGGTCGGCGGAACCCACCTCGCGGGCTGGCACAAGTTCGCCCCCGCGCACCCCAACCCCGCGCCGGGACCGGACTACTGGAACGAGCTTCTCTATCCGCGCGAGTATCCCCTCGCCCACTACGAGATGAGTTTCCTCATGCCCCACCTCATGAAGGACAAGGGGCACAAGGTGGATGTCTACTTCACCCGCGTCTACAACCCCGTCTGGACGAATCCCGACGGCTTCATGTGGATCGAGATGCTCAAGAACCACGATCAGATGGGCTGTCATGTGGCGCTCACGCCCACCTGGAACGAAACGGCCTGGTTCGCGGACTACGTCCTGCCGATGGGCATCGCCACCGAGCGTCACGACAACCAGAGCCAGGAGACGCACCCGGCCCGGTGGGTCGGCTTCCGCCAGCCCGTCATACGCGTGGCCCGCGAAAAACTCGGCGAAGAGATCGCCGACAGCCGCGTGACGAACCCGGGCGAGGTCTGGGAGGAAAACGAGCTCCACATCGAGCTCTCCTGGCGCATCGACCCCGACGGCTCCCTCGGCATCCGCAAGTACTTCGAGAGCCCCTACCGGCCCGGCGAGAAGATCACCGTGGACGAGTACTACCGCTACATGTTCGAGAACAACGTTCCGGGGCTCCCCGAGGCGGCCGAAAAGGAAGGCCTCACACCTCTCGAATACATGCGGAAATTCGGCGTCTTTGCGCCGGAGACAAATGTCTATGAAGTGCACATGAGAGAGATCGCCGACGAGAACATGGCGGGGGCCGAGGTGGACGACGCCACCGGGGCGGTCCAAAAGGACGGCAAGCCCGTCGGCAACATGAGCAAGGGAAAGCCCCGGCAGGGATTCGGGACGCCCTCGAAGAAGCTCGAGTTCTACAGCCAGACGATGGCGGACTGGAAATGGGAGGAATACACCCTGCCCCGCTACGTGAAGACCCACGTCTACTGGCGGGACTTGAAGCGCGAGGACAATGAGTTCGATCTGCTGCCAAACTACCGGCTGCCCACGCTGATCCACACGCGGTCGGCCGTCAAATGGCTCTACGAGATCACGCACAACAACCCGCTCTGGATTCACGGCGAGGACGCCAGACGGCTCGGCGTGAAAACGGGCGACCTCGTCCGCGTCGAGACCGGCATCGGCCACTACGTCACCCGCTGCTGGGAGACCGAAGGCATCAAGCCCGGCATCGTCGCCATGGCACACCACCTGGGCCGCTGGCGCCTGAACGAGGACATGGGCGCGCCGAAAATCGCCTCCGCGGTCGTGAGCATCGAAGAGAAGGAAAACGGGAATTACAACATGCGCCAGATTCACGGCGTCAAGCCATACAAGAGCGACGACCCGGACACGGAGCGCATCTGGTGGAAGGAGGTCGGCGTCAACCAGAACCTCACCTTCCCGGTCAACCCGGACCCGGTGAGCGGAATGCACTGCTGGCATCAGCCCGTGAAAGTCTTCAAGGCCGCCTCGCACGAGCGCTACGGCGACATCAGCGTGGACACCGAGAAGAGCTACGCACACTACAAAAAGTGGATGGAGATGACGCGCCCCGCGCCCGGACCCGATAATCTCCGGCGGCCGCTGTGGTTCACCCGCCCCAACAAGCCTCAGCCGGAGGCCTATAAAATCTCCGGATGAACGCCCTCTGGAAAAGCCGGCCCTCGCCCGAAGCGCTCGCCGAGCAGGCCGGGCTCCGCGGAAAAATCTACCGCGTCCAGGCGGCGGCGTTTCTCGATCCGCCCGACGCTGAACTCCTGAGCTTCCTGGCCGAGAACTACGCCTTCCTCCTTCCCGGCGGCTTCCGGGGGGAGGAGGAAGTCCTTCAGACCCTCCGCGTGGACTTCACCAACCTGTTTCACCTCTCGGGACACCCCTACGAGGCCGCGCTGATGGACGAGAGCGGCCACCTGAACTCCCGGGCCACCGACCGCGTGACCGACTTCTACCGCTCGTGTGGCTTCAACCCCGGCTTCGGTAGCGGCGGCTCCCGGCATTCGGGCGTGCTCGCCATGGATCACCTCAGCGCCGAGCTGGAGTTCGTCGCCCACCTGTCGGACGCGGAAGAAGAGGGGTGGCGGACCGGTGACAGGCCCCGCGCCCTGGAGCAGCTCTCCCTGGCCGCGCGTTTCATGGACGAGCACCTGCTCCGCTGGATGCCCCTCTTCACGGCCAGCCTGGAAGAGGACGCCGAGACGGGACTTTACCGCGAACTCGCGAAATGGACGCGCGAATTCGCCCTCGAGGACCGCAAGCACATCGAAACCATCATCAGGGGAAAATAAAACCGGGAAGCCGGAGCGGCTTTCCGTTCAGGCCGGGCCGCTGCGATCAGGGAGAGCCCGTCTCGATATTCCGCGCCCATTTCTTGGCCCGGCGAAGGTGGCGGCGCAGGGTCTTCGCCCGGCTTGACCAGTCCTTCCACGCATTCTTCGCGGGAGGGCACGCTCTCGACCAATCCCCGAAACGGCTGATCCACCGCGACACTTCATCGTCGAGCCGACTGAGCAGCTCATCCACCTTTTCCTCGGAACCCGCTTCCCGGAACAGGCTCTCCAGCATCCGGGAGCGGGTCTGTATCCCCGTCCGCAGCCCCATATCCGCGCCGATGCGCCGAATGCGCGAGCGCGTGAGGTAGATGCCCGACCGGGCGGGGTTAATCAGAAGCTCCGCCACCTGGACAAGGTTTCCTTCCCGAAATGTCTTATCGATATCCGCCAAGAGGCTGCCCTCGCCGATCCGGGAAACAGGGGATATTTCCGGTTACGGAATATATATCCCGCTCCGGCCGAGGGTGCAAAGAGGGGTCTGGAAACGGAGCCCGTGGCGCCCTAATACATCGACCTCATGATGTCCGGCATCAGGCCGACATACAGGACAACCACGAGAAGAAGAGGGATGAAGAATAGAGAGTGGATGAAAATCTTCTCCACCCGAAGGTGCATGAAATAGAGGAGGACCAGAACCGCCTTGGCGATGGCGAGCGCGAACACCGCAATCGTATCGGCCGGCGCAGGAAAAACCGAGGATACGAACACCGACAGGATTGCCAGAACGACAAGATATACCCAGATGATGACGTTCGATGGACCGTGCGCCTCGCCAGCAGCCATATGCCCTCCGGTTTGCTTACCCGTTTCAACTCAAAGAAATGATTCTTCGCCGCCTATCCCAGATAGAGCAAGGGGAACAGGAATATCCAGACCACATCCACAAAGTGCCAGTACAGGCCGTTCATCTCCGCGCGATGGCTGTATCGGGCGAAACCGCCCGGCCTCGAGACCACCACCAGCAGGGAGGCGTTCGCCACGATCCCGGCCAGCACATGCAGCGCGTGCAGCCCCGTCAGCCCGAAATAAAAGGCCCAGAAGAGCCCTTTGTCCGGGAACAGCCCCTCGCTGAAGTGGGCGGAATACTCCACTCCCTTGATGACCAGGAACAGGAGACCGAGCACGATTGTGATGCCCATGAAGCTTCGGAACTTCTTCTCGTCCCCCCGTTTTTGTGCGGAGAGAACCTCCACGATCGTGAAGCTGCTCGTGATCAGAATCAGCGTGTTGATGGAGCCCAGAGCGACGCTGTTGTGCGCCAGATCCTCCGACCACCCCGGCCCGACGAGGCGGAGCAGGATGAAGGAAACCAGGGCGCCGCCGAAAACCATCACCTCCGAGGCGAGAAACCACCATATTCCCAGCTTGGCCGCCGGGACGGGGGAAGGCTCCACCGCATCCGGCGTGGATGCTGATCCTGCGTTCATCCGATCTCTCCTATTCGCCACAATCTATCTGACACAACATCCTCAATTCCCTAAAAAGCGGTCCTGCCTCCCGCTACGAAGCCGCACCCTCGGGCCGGCTCTGGGGCAGCCATTCCTCGCTCACGCCCGGCACGGCGTATTCGTACGGAGGGCGATGAACCGCCGGTATCGCGCCCGGCCAGTTTCCATGCGGCGGAGGGGATGGCGTCGTCCACTCCAGCGTGGTGGCATCCCAGGGATTTTCGCTCGCTTTCTTTCCCACGAACATGCTCCCCAGGAAATTAAATACAAACGGCGCCTGGATGAGCAGGAGACCGATGGCCGCCACCGTGATGAACTCGTTCATGGGCAAAAGCTCTTTCACGAATTCATATTTGCTCGGATCGGCGATGCGGCGCATCATCCCGCCTACGCCCAGCAGGTGCATCGGGACGAACACGAGCAGGAAGAAAATATACGTCCCCCAGAAGTGAACCTTTCCCCAGAACTCGTTCATCATCCGGCCGAACATCTTCGGATACCAGTAATAAAGGGCCGCGAAGCCCCCCAGGAACACCGTGCTGAACAAAGTGCTGTGGAAATGGGCGACGACGAAATACGTGTCGTGAATGTAGATATCCACCGGGGCGGAGCCGTTAAAGATGCCCGTCACGCCGCCAAAGATGAAGACCGAGAGCCCCCCGACCGCGAACCACATCGGCGTGGTGAGCCAGATGGAACCGCCCCACATCGTCGCCAGCATGGAAAAGATGATGAAGGCGAACGGCACCGAGATCAGGATCGTCGTGATGCTGAACGGCATGGCGAGCCTCGGGTCCAGCCCGGAGATGAACTGGTGGTGGGCCCATACGAGGAAGCTCAGCACGCCCGCGATCATCACGGCGTAGATGATGGACTTGTAGCCGAATATCGTCTTGCGCGAGAACGTGGAAATGATCTCCATCATGGCCCCGGCCGCCGGAAGCAGAATGACGTAAACCTCCGGGTGGCCGAAGAACCAGAAAAGATGCTGCCATAGCAGGGGATCTCCCCCACCCTCGGCGAGGAAAAAGCTCGTCCCGAGATTCCGGTCCAGAAGGAGAAAAACGGCACCCGCGATCAGAGGCCCCACCGAGAGCAGAAACAGGATCGAAGCGCCCATGATCATCCAGACAATAAGCGGCAACCGAAAGAGCGACATCCCGCGGGTGCGCAGGTTGATCGGCGTGACGAGGAAGTTGATGCCCCCCATGAGGAAAGAGGCGAATTCCAGCGCCAGCGCCAGAATCCAGAGGTCCAGGCCGTATTCCACGCCCGTGTACTCGATCCGCGCGGAGAGGGGCGGATACCCCGTCCAGCCCGCCGCCGCGGGCCCCGCCTCGACGAAAAACGAGGCGAGCAGCACCAGCGAGGCGACCGCCAGAACCCAGACGGACATCATGTTCAGGCGGGGAAAGGCCATGTCCCGCGCGCCGATCATGAGGGGGATGAGAAAGTTCCCCATCGCCGCCACCAACAGCGGCATCGCGACGAAAAACACCATGATCGTCCCGTGCATGGTGACGAAGGCGTTGTACTCATCCGGGCCAATGGGCCTTCCGAAGAGGGGGATCTCAGTCTCGGGATAGGCGAGCTGCCAGCGGATCATGAAGGCGAAAAATCCGCCCACCGCCGCCCAGAGCAGGGCGATGAAAGTCTATTGTCTGGCGATGACCTTGTGGTCGGTCGAGAAAACATACTTGCTCAGAAAGCCCGCCGGGGGAGCATGATGATCAACAGATCCGCTCATCTTTTTCCTCTCACTCTTGTCCGCCGGAGCGGACAGCCCCCGGGAACGATTTCAAATCGCTACCCGGCGGAGGGCCACTGTGTTCGGACCCACGCCTTGAAGTCCGCCTCTGAATGAACGTAGAGAAATCCCTTCATCCCGGAATGGCCGAATCCACAGAGCTCCGCGCAGGGAATCTCGTATTTTCCCGTTTTCGTCGCCTCGAACCAGGCCGGGATCTCGCGGCCGGGGACAACATCCTGCTTCAGGCGCAAATGAGGAAGATAGAAGCTGTGAATGACATCTTCGCCGGTCAGAAGAACCCGAACGACCTGATTCACCGGGACGTGCAGATCGTTATCGATTTTCTTGTCGTCGGCGGTCCCGAATTTTCCGTCCGGGCCGGGGTAGGTCACGATCCAGTTGAACTGTTTGCCGGTCACCCGGACGATGAGGTTCGGAGTGGGCCGGGAGAGCTTCACCTTGGCCCAAACGTCGGCGCCCCGGAAGTCGATCCAGAGATCGAGCACGAGAACCAGGGCGCACGGAATCAGAACCCAGGCCGCCTGCGACGCCGTGTTGCCCGGAAGGTACTTCGAGCGTTGATTACCGCTCCGGCGGCGAAAGCGAATCAGGCAATAGACAAGAAAAACCTGGGTGGCGACAAACCATACGCCGACAACGTAGTAGATGAGCTTGAAGATAGCGTCGATGTCGCCGCCGTAGGTTGAAACGTTCTCGGGGAGCCAGGCAAACATACCTTCCTCAACAGCGGGGATTCTGAACGCCAGATGTGCGAATGTTATCCAACAAGCAAATTTATTGCTATTAAATTTGATGCGTTCGGCTCATCGTTTATTTCCGCAATGAATGTATTTTTCATTGCCCGGCCGAATGAAACCGAAAACTCCGGGTGCTTTTACGCCCTGCCCTTTCGGGAAAGGGTCCCCAAAAAAAATGAACCGGATTTGGCGGATATGTTTAGCGGATTATAAGAACTGTATTTCTTTTTTTCAAGGAAAAAAAACCGCTTCGATCAAACCCCCTTGCCGGAGCCTCCATCAAGGCTGATCAGCTGTTTTTTTCGTGCGAGGGCTGTGGCCAGGTCGGCCAATGTCTGCTCGGTCAGATAATCGGTGATCTGTGTCCGGAGCGGCTTCCAGGTATCGTGGAGCGGACATGGCGCGGTGTCCGAACACTCCGCCAGGCCGACTGCGCAGCGGTTAAAACTTTCCGTCCCATCGACGGCCGAGACGATCTCGATCAAGGAGATTTCCCCAGGCCGGCGCGCGAGTCCGAACCCGCCTTTCGGCCCCTTCACAGATGTGAGGATCCCTGTGCGCGCAAGCTGCTGGAGCAACTTGGCCAGAAACGGCGCCGGAAGATCCTCCGATTCGGCAATTTCGTGCACCCTCGAAAGCGTATTTTCCTCCTGGGAGCTTAGATAGGTTAAAGCCCGAAGCGCATATTCACATGGACGGGAATAAAGCATTAGTCCCCTCATCTCTTACGCAATAAAAAGCGTCCCAAGGCCCCTTGCCGGCCCACACATACCGGTATTATGAACGAAAAGAAAATTTAATCAATGAGGGGCGCACTTCTAAATTCAGAACCATCGACCACGCCTTCTGTGGTTCAATGGAGTGGGCATACGCCTCAGGTTCCTTTTCGGGCGGAAGCAAGGCAATTTTCCGGCTTCAGGCCCACCGGGGAAAACGCCGGACTTGCTGGGTGGGAAGAGATGAACCTTCGTCAATTTGCCGGGAAGCTGCTCCGATCCATTCCTTTCCTCATCGTTCAGGGCTCCCGCCTGATGGCCAGGACCCCCCCGGCCGCCTCTCCGCCCTCCCCCGACAGTTTAAGGGAGGTGCGCAAAATCCTGGTCGTCCGCCTGGACGCCATTGGCGACTTCCTGATGACAACCCCGGCTCTCCGCTCTCTCCAAAAGCGGTTTCCCTCTGCCCGGATGGACATCCTCGTCCAGCCCGGGGTGGCGGCGGTGGCAAAAACCTTCCCCGGAATTCATGACCTGCACACCCTTCGCTGCCAATTTCTCATCCCGGGCGGCCGGAGGCTCCCGGGCATCCTGGAATGGATCGCGAAACTGATCGAGCTGCGCCGGCGGAGATACGACCTGGTTGTGGACTTCAGCGGGCTGTTTCATTCCGCCGCCGCATCCTGGGCGACGGGCGCCCGGATTCGGATCGGTTTCCGCCATCCAATACCGACGGGCTTTTTTACTTTGAACGGCTTCGGCGGCTGGCATTCACACGTGGTGGAAGCAAACGAGTCCATCCACATCGCCGATCAAATGCTCCTCCTTCCGCTCGCGCTCGGCGGCGCGCCCGACTCCGGCGGCTGGGAGCCATCTCATGAATCCGATTCCGCGGCGGAAACCGTTTTGAAATTATCCGGGATCACGCCGGACGACGGTCCGCTGGTATTTCTTCACCCCGGCGGCAAATGGCCGCCCAAGCGATGGTCCGCAAAGAACTTCGCCGCCGTCATCGACATCCTTCAGGAGAAGAATATACGCGTCGCCGTCATAGGAGGGCCGGGGGACGATTCCCTCGTCGATGAAATTCGCACGAACTGCCGAACGGCGCCCATCTTTCTCTGGCCCCCCGAGCCTCTCGAAACCATCCGGGGCGTTTTAAAGCGCTCGGATGTCTTCCTCGGAAACGACAGCGGACCGATGCACATGGCCGCCGCCGCGGGGACTCCGGTGGTCGCCTTGTTCGGCCCGACCGATCCGAAAAGGAGCGCCCCCCGGGGAAGTGAATTCATCCCCTTTTACGCCGCGCTGGATTGCAGCCCGTGCCCCCTGTATTTTTCCAAAAACCTGTGTCACCGCGGCCACAACTACTGCATGGATAATTTCGACCCGGCCGAAGTGGCCGCGGCGGTGGCGAACCTGACCAGGGAAAGCGGCCACCCGCGCCGGACCCCCTCTTCATCCCGCCCGCAATCGTGAATTTTGTTTGATGGCCGGAAACCGCACCTCCCTGATTCCCATACTGCGAGAGGTGGCCTCCGCTCGGAGAGGCGTGATATTCTGGATTGATGGACGCTCCGAAATCGCCTGAAAAACTTGATCATTTCGTCGTTGTGCTGGTCCAGCCCCTCGGGGCCGGAAACGTCGGCTCCATCGCGCGCACGATGGCCTCCTTCGGCCTCTCCCGGCTCAGGCTCGTTTCTCCCCGGTGCGATGTGAAAAGCGTGGAGGCCCGTTCCATGGCCATGAGCGCCCAGCCCCTGCTGGCCGCCGCCGAGCATTTCGCCTCCCTTCGGGAAGCCGTCCAGGATTGCGGCTGGGCGGTGGCCACATCCCGCCGCCTCGGGCGCAACAGAAAACCAACGCTCTCCCCGCGCGGGGGAGCTTCTTCCCTGCTTCGCCAAGCGGAAGAGACGAGCGTGGCGCTCGTGTTCGGGCGCGAGGACAAGGGGCTCCGCACGGACGAGGTCGACCTTTGCCAGGAACGCCTGCTGATACCGGCCATGCCGAATGGAGACTCGTTCAACCTCTCCCAGGCCGCCCTTCTCGTCCTTTGGGAAATTTTCATGGAAAACCAGGCAGCCGGCGCCGGGGAAGGCTTGACCGACGGCCCCGTTCATCATGCCAGTCCCTTTACTCATGAAGACCTGGCCGCCCGGGAAAACATCGAGGGCCTGGTGGATCATCTGGTCGCCACCCTCGAGACGATCGGTTTTGTCCCCCACAACCATCCGGAAAGGGTGGCCCGGTCCTTCCGGAGCCTGATCGACCGGATTCAGCCGAGCGAGCGTGAGGTGCGGATGATGCGCGGGGTGCTTCGCCAACTGACCTGGAAAGTTCTGAAAGGAGAACCCGCCTCCGAAAAGGAAGACGCTGAACAGAATATGCTTGAGGAAGAATCGTCCTCCCTGGCGGCCACACGAAAAAAACGTTTCACCCGGAACCTGTAGTTTCATCACTCCCATGCCGGCCTTTCGCACATCACTCTGACATGTCCGGAAAAATGAACCTGAGCGATTTCGACTACGAACTTCCTCCCGAGGCCATTGCCAAGTATCCGGCCGAGCGGCGAGAGGACGCCCGGCTGCTGATTCTGCCGAGATCGTCCGGGCCCGCCGAACACCGCACCATCCGCGATCTTCCCGGCATCCTCCGGGCGGGCGATCTCCTTGTGGTCAACGACACCAAGGTTCAGCCCTGGCGCTTTTTCGGGCGCCGTCCATCGGGCGGCAAAGTCGAAATTCTGCTGGTAAGAGATGAGGGCGGCGGCGCGTTTCAGGCCATGGTCACCGCCAACCGGCCTTTGCCCGAGGGAGAAACGATTCTGTTCCCGGAGGGAAGGCAGGCGGCGCTCGGACCGGTGGGAACCCTCCGGCGGCTCCATTTTTCAGAACCTGCCGGACTCTCATCCTGGCTGGAGGAAGCGGGTGAGATTCCCATCCCGCCCTACCTCAGCCGGCGCGCGGAACCGCTGGACCGCGATCGGTATCAGACCGTCTTCGCCGCCTCGCCCGGCGCCGTGGCGGCGCCGACCGCCGGGCTTCACCTGACCGGCGAACTCATTGAAAATTTGAAAGTAAAGGGAATCGAAACCGTTGCCCTGACGCTGCACGTCGGCCCGGGGACTTTTCGGCCCGTCAAATCCGAGCGGATCGAGGACCACGACATGGACGCGGAGGCCTACGCCCTCTCCGCAAAGGCGGCGGGCCGGATCGGGCAGGCGCGCCGGAGCGGGGGCCGGATCGTCGCCGTGGGAACGACCGTGGTCCGTGTCCTCGAGACCATCGCCCTGGAATCCGAAAGTAAAGGAGAGAAAAATCTGATTCGCGAATCCGCCGGAGAGACGCGGCTCTTCATCCGCCCCGGCCACACTTTCCGCTCAGTCGATGCGATGCTGACGAACTTCCACCTGCCGCGCTCGACCCTGCTGATGCTGGTGGCGGCATTTTCCGGAAGGGACCGGATTTTAAAGGCTTACCGGGAGGCACAGGCGGCCGGATACCGCTTCTACAGCTACGGCGACGCCATGTTGCTCGAATGATCGCGTACGCAACTTGGGGGGGAGAGAGAGTCAACCCGGCTCTCTTTCTGAGAAAAGGCGATGATCGGTCGAGGCCAAACAGGAAGATAATACTTTTTCGATAATGGCTAGAAAAAACGGACGGGAGCCCCGTTCATCGCCTCTTTAAAGTGTTTCCCTGATTTGAAACGAACAACGTTGCGGGCGCTGATGGGCGCCTCTTCACCCGTCTTGGGGTTTCGGCCAATGCGAGCGTTCTTATGGCGCACCTGAAACGATCCGAACCTCCGCAGGATGACAGCCTCTCCCTCCTGGAGGGTGCCTTTGATCGTTTCGATGATGGCCTCTACCGCTTCTTCCGCCTTCACCTTGCTCAAGCCGGTATCTTCCGCTACGAGATTAATGATATCGATTTTGGTCAACGTTCCGCCCTCATCTCAAAATCGTCCGCCGAACCCGATGAAAAGAATCTCAAACGCAATCGACTCTCTTTGATCACACCAAGGAAGGACATAACTGTTTGAACAAATGCACATTATCATCACATATAAAGAAGGGCAACCCCGAAAAAAAAAGGATTTTCGATGCATATTTAACCCCCCGGGAGACATCAACAGACCTATGAAATATACCCCTCCGGAGCGAATCCGGGACATCAAACCGTTCCTGGTCATGGACATTCTCGAAAGGGCCCGCCAGCTTGAGGCGGCGGGCCGGGACGTCATCCACCTGGAAGTGGGCGAGCCCGATTTCGACACCCCCGGGGTCATCGTCCGGGCCGCCCAGCAGGCCCTGGCGGACGGGCACACCCATTATACGACGGCCCTGGGGATCCCCGAGCTGCGCGAAGCCATCGCGGACCACTACCACCGCCGCTACGGGGTCTCGATCGCCCCCTCCCGCGTTGTCGTGACCAGCGGGACCAGCCCCGCCATGCTCATGCTCTTCGCCGCCCTCCTGGAGGCGGGAGACGAAGTCATCATCTCCGACCCCCACTACGCCTGCTACCCCAGCTTCATCCTCTCCGCCGGCGGCGTCCCCATCCTCGCGCCAACGGGCGCGGAAGAAGGCTTCGTTCTCCAGGCCGACAAAGTCCGGGAGCGCATCACGCCCCGCACCCGGGGCCTCCTCGTCAACTCCCCCTCCAACCCCACGGGCTCCCGGCTCCAAAAAGCGGAAATCGAGGCGCTCACAGCGCTCGGCCTCCCCCTCATATCGGACGAGATATACCACGGCCTGAGCTATGGCGCGCGCGACCACACCGCCCTCGAATTCTCGGACGAGGCCTTTGTCGTGAACGGATTTTCGAAATATTTCGCGATGACCGGCTGGCGGCTGGGCTACATGATCGTCCCCGGGCGCTACGTCCGAACCCTCGAAATTCTTCAGCAAAACTACTTCATCTCGCCCAATCCCTTCGTTCAGCTGGGCGGGCTGGCGGCGCTTCGCGAGGGAATCCCCGACGCCGAGAAAATGCGGGAAATCTACGATGAGCGGCGGAAGGTCATGATCCGCGGCCTGAAAAAAATCGGGTTGCCCGTTCACCGGGAACCCGACGGCGCCTTCTACGCGCTTGCGGATGCACACCCATTCGGCGAAGACAGCCTCCGCCTCGCCAGGGAAATCCTCGAGGCCACCGGCGTGGCCCTCGCCCCGGGAGCGGATTTCGGGCCCGGCGGGGAGGGATTCCTCCGGTTTTCCTACTGCAATTCGGCCGAAAACATCGAGACGGCCCTCACCCGGGTGGGGCAGTACCTCTCAGGGAAGTAGATAATCACAAAGCCTATTTCAGCAACCATATGGGA
>CAMYJL010000043.1 GCA_947258645.1 uncultured Nitrospinota bacterium | reverse complement strand
GGAAACGGCCCTCCAGGGGGCTTTAAAAGGGGGGAATGGGGCCCCCCCTTTTAAACCGGGTATTTCCGACGACCCGTGGCAGCTAAAATCGCGTGGAGAAATTTGGACAAATCAGAATAAGGGAGGAATCGCCGCTGGGGGAGGGACACTATCGCCGCCCCTCCCCCAGCGCATTTACGATCACTAGTGACCGAGAACCTTATTTTTCAGATTCTCAGATACCTTCGTGCCCATGTGGTTGTGAAAATTCGTATTGCGCTCAACCTTAATCCAATGGAGCACGAAAGCCACCGTCAAAATCAACTGCCAGAAAAACACGACGAGCAGGAATCCACCGTTGCCATTATCCATTACCTACCTCCTTCCAATGAATGGGACAACATCAAAAACGCCGCTCGGCCGCTTCGGTCGACGTCATTGCCCCAATGAGAAAACCTCAATTACTTCTCTTTCATTTTCGCATCTTGCATAGCGTCGGATTGCCAGAAGACAGCCGTCACTAGACCGCCCTCCGCGCGAACAATCACCTTCTTATGAACCTTCCCGTTCTTGTCGCGATATCCGAAAGGCAAGATCACAACGGAATTCGTCCCGTTTCCGTTTTCGAGAAAACCGTCGTCCCACAACAACCCTTTCTGGAGATATACCAGGCCGTTCGGCATCCGATAGAGGCCGCCTCCGAGCGCAATTCGAAGCTCCGCGCTCGTCCACCCGGCTCGTATCCGCTTGAGTTGCGGAACAATTTTTTCGTAAGCCTCCCGGGCCTGAAGTTTTTTCCTGTAAAAAGATTCCACAAGACGAGTCTCTTCCTCAAGGCTGAGCGATCGCGAGAAAACTTTCGAAGGCAGATTGGGATAACCGTCTGAGCCGGATCGGCCCGAACGGAATATCCGATCGACCTTCCCGTTTTCGAGGATGACAGCAAACCGCTCATGGAGCCGGTACTTTTTATAGTAGCCGAAGACAAATTCCTCGACTTCGAGTTTGCCGAATTTGTTCTTCCTCGAAAGCTCCGAGAACCAGCCCTCGCCCGCGGTGATTCGCCCGGCCCACTCCGGCCCAAGGACCGGGTTCAACCTCATGGCATCCAGAAACTCTTTACGAGACATGCCGATCTGGACCTGACCGGAGAGACGCTTCTCCGCCATCCGATAGGATTCCCGTGAAAGACCCAGTGGGATCCAGGCCGCCGGCTCGGTCAGCCCGGGCTCACTTTTCCCCTTTTCTTTATTTGTTTCTGACGGAAGATATACACGCGCCTTGTCTTCGATGACGTCGCCCAACGTGCACCCAGTCAGCAGGATTGCCGCAAGCGTTAATATTTTCATCTGAAATTTCATCGCCTAGCGCTCTCCATTATCACACCAAATAAGGGACATAGCGTTTTCGAATCTGCCGGCAATACGTCTGATAAGCCGGCTCATAGGCGAGCAAACGCTCTTCGGCCAACGCCCTCAAATGAAGGCTCATGAATACCCCTGTGGTGAAAATAAAATTTCGAACCGTAAAATTCGCCAAAAGAAAAGAAACCCCAAATAGCATTTCCCCGCCGTAAAGCGGATGGCGCACCCATCCGTACAAACCTCCCAGCTTCAACCCTCGATTCGCCGGAATCAGCCCGAACGAGCGTCCCAGGCACATGTAGGCGGCGAAGATAAAAACAAGCGAGACCGTCAAAAGGGCGGACTCCACCCCATAAGAGATAAGCGAGGCGTCGCTGGCCGGCCGGAGCGAGAAACCCATAAAAATACACGCGAGTGTAATCAGCCGATCGGCGGGCTCTTCGGTAATTCTTTTCTCTTTGCGGCGCGTTAAAAACAGAATGGCGATAAACGAGTTCACAACAAAAAGCATGTAGCCGGAGGGGCCGGTTTTCCCCATCACGAGCTGGGGGAGCAGACTCAAAGCAAAATAAACCCAGATCGCGCTCAAAATCAGATTCACCCAGAGGCGGCTGGGAGCTGATTTCTCCAGAGCCTCCACCTCTTGCGTAGGGATTTCCACCGTCTGACCTTCGCGGAGCCCGCTTTTCCGTATGGTTCCCTCGGGTAGTTCAAGCACCCCACAGGCCCCGCGAATCCAACGCGTCAGGCACCAGGGTTTCAGCCCATGGTAGAGCGAAAGCGCTTTGCCGGTCGGGTCCAGAAAGACAACGTCGATCGGATACGACATGCCAAACGTATGGACCGAGCTGCAGGGCTTGATATAAAGCCCCTCGTCATCTCCCAGAGAATATCCCAGAAGACCTGTGAATCGGCTCCAAAACGTTTCCGCAACCTTCATACGGGCGACAAGCCGGACCGACCCGCTTTCCATTTCTTGGCCCGCCTCAGGAGAAGGCATGGCATCCCTCATTTCCACTCCATTCACTAGAACATCCCCTTCACCATGATATTAATGGCCGCAGGACCCAGCAAAATGACGAATATCGCCGGGAAGATAAAGAAAATCAGCGGGAAAAGGAGCTTTACCGTCGTCTTCGCAGCCGCCTCCTCGATTCGCTGTCGCCGGGCGGTCCGGAAGCTGTCCGAAAACACGCGGAGTGAAACGGCGATTGAAGTTCCGAACCGTTCCGCTTGAATCAGCATCGACACCAGGTTATCCACGTCATCGATACCGATTCGCCAGGCAAGGCGCGAAAGAGCGTGTTCGTGAGTCTGCCCGGCGCTGAGTTCGCGCCCCAGTTGATTGAGCTCCTTGCTCAATTCGGGAGCGCTGAGGTCGAGTTCCGCTCCCACCCGTGACATGGCGGCGTCCAGACCCAGACCTGCTTCGACGCAAACGACGAGAAGGTCCACCATGTTCGGAAGGGCAGCCGAAATTTTCTCTCTTCTTTTTTTAATCTGCAGACCCAGCCAAAAAGTAGGCACCAACAAACCACCAAGTACGCCGACTCCGGCCGCAAGCACCATCTTCCCCACAGGTGCTCCGGTTATCAGCATGAACAACGAACCGACGGTTGCGAGACCCAACCCGATCATCATGCGGATACCGTGGAAAGTCGTCAGATGGGTTTGCGGGTTGAAACCGGCCATGGCCAGCCGATGCTCTGTTTCGTCTCCCCCTCCCCCTTCGAAATACTGGCGCGCCGAATCTCCGATCCTCTGGAGCAAGCCCGAAAAAAAACTTCCCGCTTTTTTTCCCGAATCTGGATCGTCGGAATTTTCTTTTCCGGAACTCGATAGGCCACTCACCTCGCCCCCGCCTAACGCTTCGAGCCGGGTCGCAATGACATTTTCCTGAGAACCCAATACGAATATCAAGCCAACGCCAACGGTCGCCATCACCGCAAAAATCAATATGGGAAATAAAACTCCGTCCATCACTCACTCACATCTTGATGTTGATGATTTTTTTCATTACGAGGGCACCGACAAACTGCATGAAAACAGCTCCACCCAAGAGGTAATGCCCCAGCTGAGTACCAAACATGGGCTCCAGATACTTGGGGTTCATGACAAACATGCCCGCTGTCAGGAAAAACGGCAGGGCGCCCACTACGTAGCCGCCCATTCGGGCCTGCCCCGTCAAGGCCTTCACATGGCCTCGCATTCGCTTCCGCTCCATGACCACCGAGTTCAGGCGGTCCAGAATTTCCGTCAGATTACCGCCCGTCTCCCGTTGAATGAGCATCGCCGTCGCCATGAACTGCAGGTCCACGCTGGGCGTACGGTGGAGCATCTGCTCAAACGCCTGAATTAATGGAACGCCCAGCCTGAGAGAGTCGTTTAATTGCGCAAAATCCTCTCGGCATCCCACGGGCCCTTCTGACCCGACAATGGCCATCGCCGAATTGAGCGCATGACCGGCCCGAAGCGCATTGACGATGAACTGAAGCGCCGTGGGGAGGTCATATTCCATCTTTGCCATTCGACGCTTGAATTTAATCGTAAGCAGCAGATAGGGAATCATCGCGGCAGTCAAAAATCCGAGGAGAAGTCCAATTTGTCCCACCACGGGGCCGCCAATGGCCATACCCACCAAGCCGAAAACAAAGATACGTGTGACAAGGGGACGCAGTTCGGTGGAACCGCCCGCCCGTAAGAGCTTGAGCCGGTGGTAATCCCCGATGCGGGAGAACAAACCTTTTCCCTTTTTCGCTTCCCGCAACATGCTGGACTGATCGTTTTTTCCCTCTTCTTCCGATTTTTGATCGGAAAGCATATTTAATCGGTTCATGAGCGGGTGTTTCTGCCGCCGGACAAACAGGGCGATGATGAGAGCACCCAATCCGAACAATAAAATCAGAGCAACAAATGCGCGAGCATCCATCGAATCAGTTCCCCCATCCGGATTTTTTCTTTTCCTGTTGGGGTTGCTCCCCTTCTTCTTCCGACGCCGTTCCAAAATTCGGCAG
Source organism: uncultured Nitrospinota bacterium (assembly GCA_947258645.1). Taxonomy (GTDB): domain Bacteria; phylum UBA8248; class UBA8248; order UBA8248; family UBA8248; genus CAMYJL01. Next base: position 10,847 of record CAMYJL010000043.1, on the reverse strand, counting down.
GACCTGCCCATGGGCGATAAGCTTGTCGGAGACTTTGGGCCGAATGCCGGTGGCCTTGTGGCCGCCTTCGATTTTCCCTCCCGGCTTGTCGCTGTGACCTTCAAAGACATATATGTCCTGCATCGTGACGGTTTCACCTTCCATCCCGGTGATTTCGGTGATGTGGGTCGTCCGGCGCGAGCCGTCCATCAGACGCGAGACCTGAACGATAATATGAACGGCCGAAGCGATTTGCTGGCGTATGGCTTTTTCGGGAAGGTCCATCCCGGCCATCGCCACCATGACGCCCATCCGGCTGATGGCGTCACGAGGACTGTTGGCGTGGAGTGTTGTCAGTGAGCCGTCGTGGCCCGTGTTCATGGCCTGCAGCATGTCGAGCGATTCGCCGCCTCGGCACTCACCCACGATGATCCGATCCGGCCTCATTCTGAGGGTGTTCTTCAGGAGATCGCGCATGGTGACGCCACCCTTGCCTTCCACGTTGGGAGGGCGAGTTTCCAGCCGAATAACATGCTCCTGCTGAAGCTGAAGTTCCGCCGAGTCCTCGATGGTGATGATTCGTTCATCGTTCGACACGAAAGCGGAGAGCAGATTCAACATGGTGGTCTTTCCCGATCCGGTACCGCCGGAGACGACGATATTTGCCGCACCGTTTACCGCCGCTTTCAGAAAATCCACCATATCCCGGGTCAGCGAACCGAATTTGATGAGATCCTCCGGAGTGAGGGCACTTTCGGGAAACCGCCGGATGGTGAGGGCTGACCCATCGAGAGCGAGAGGCGGGATGATCGCGTTGACGCGGCTGCCGTCCTGTAGGCGGGCATCCACCATCGGGGTGCTTTCGTCCACCCGCCGTCCAACCCGGGTGACGATTCGATCGATAATGCGTCTCAAATGAGTTTCGTCGCGGAATTTGACATCCGAAAGAACGAGCTTGCCCTTCTGTTCGATGTACACATGGTCACAGCCGTTCACCATGACTTCGCTGACGCCGGAATTTGAAAGAATTTTCTCCAACGGTCCGAGGCCCAAAAGCTCGTCCATGAGCTCGTCAACCATCCTGCTCGCCGATTCGGAAAACTCGTGGGGAAGAGATTCATTTACAAATTGGAGGACGGACGGACGCAGCCTCCCGGCCAGTTCCCCCTCATCAAGGCCTTCCACTTCTTCAAAGTTCAACCGTCCCAGGAGTTCCCCATGCAGTTCTTCTTTTAAGTCTTCCCATTGCTGGCGAAGCGAGGCGGGAATCGCACCCTCGCTGGATCTCCCCTTCTCGGCATGCACCGGCCTTGCCGGTGCGGACTTCGAGGACGCACCCTCATCCTTCTTCGGGCTTTCTTTTGTGGGTTCCTTGCCCCCTAACCGGGAAAGGAAGCCGCTTTCATCAGAAAGCGTCTCGGAACCTGAACTCATTTAGAAAATCTCCGGAAGAAGCCACCTTTCTTCTTCACTGGCGCCAAGCTGGGAAATCCGAGATCGACTCTCAATTTATCCGCCAATTCAATGACCGCGTTCGCAAAGGGGCCTTTCGGCTGTTCCTCGGCCAGCGGGGGGTCTCCCCGATTGGCCGCGTCGGTCAGGCGCTGCGTCTCTTCCGGAAGAGAGAAGTATACCTTCCGGTTCAAGGCCTCGGCCGCTTCTTCAGGCTGAAGCTCGCCCTTTTTGTCCACCCGGTTAAACAAGAGTTCTATTTTTTCGGCAGGGTATTCGAAACGGGAAAACAGGCGGAGCGCTTCCCTGACCTTGGCCAGCGATGGAATCTGCGGCTCGGCAACGAGCAGGATCAAATCCGATTCGTCCAGAGCCGCCACCAGGCGGTCTCCTACCCATTTCGGAGTGTCGATGACGAGAATGTCAAAACGCTCTCGAAGTGTCCGGATGACCCTGGTGATCATTTCCGCCGAAATGTTCAAGCCATCATGAAGAACAGTGGGCGAGGCAACGACGCGAAGACCGCTGTCGTGTGGTGTGATCCGGCTAAAGATTTCCTCCCGCATGGCATTCATATCTTCGATGGGAATTTCGCCCAGTTTACCGAGTGTCTGAGTCGGCTGAAGATTGAGAAGGGAAGAAACCAGACCGCACTGGAGATCGAGATCGAGCAAGCCAATCTTCAAGCCGCCCTGGAGGTTAAGACCCAGGGCCAGGTTGACGGCAACCGTGCTGACGCCGGACCCCCCTTTTCCGGAATAGAGGACGACGACTTTTCCCTGGCTCTTTGAAGAGCCCTTGATATGACTGAGACCCACATCGATTGACTGAAGAAGCGTATCCGGGTCAGCCGGAACCGCCAGGATATCGTTGAAGCGCGCCTGCATGGCCGACCGGAGAAAACCCGGATCCGTGGCCTGTTCGGCCGTCACCCCACCAATGACCCACCCAGGCGTTAAAGCCAGATCCGCCAGAAGAGATTCGGCTTCAGCCGAACCGGAGGCGCAACTGACGAGAACAATGCCGGGAGCCTCCCCGTTCAATTCCGAGCGGGCTTCCTCCAGGCTGGAAGCGTAGATCACGTTTTCCCGTCCTGATTCCGCCAGGATGTCGTGAGCGCCCTTCAGGTTCCCGTTTTCATCATCAAGGACAAGAGTAAAATTATTGTTTCCATCGCTGCTCATCAATTCCTCCCGCCACTCAATCGGGGGGTCCGCCCCACCATGAAACCGCTCCGCGACAGCTCCAAATCTCCATCAATCTGGGGACGAATGACCTGAGGGGTAATTAAAACAACCAGTTCGCTCTTATCTTCCTGAAAGGATTTACTCTGGAACAATTGGCCCAGAATCGGAATGTCCCCTAGAAAAGGCGTCTGGGAGATATTTTTTCTTGTCTCTTCAGAGATAAGCCCCGAGATCGCCATCGTCTGCCCGCTCTTCAATTCCACCTGGGTGCTGGTGTTGCTTCTCTTGAAACCCGGCACGTTGAAACCCGAAATGACAACGGCCAAAGTCTCGTCCACCGAGCTGACCGAGGGCTTCACCACAAGATCGATGTATCCTGTTTTCTTGACTATCGGCGTAAATTCCAACTGGATGCCGAAGGGCCGGTACAGGATCGTCACCTGGCCATCCTGGCCCGGAACGGGAACAGGCACTTCGCCACCCACCAGAAACTCGGCTTTTTTTCCGCTAACAACCCGAAGATGGGGCTCGGAAATTGTGCGTATATAACCCTTGTCTTGCAGGAGACGGAGAAAAAATCCCGCGGAACGATTCGACGTACCGAGGAAGAAGTTAATCACCCCGGAAAAGGTCAAATCAGGACCTGGAAGTCCAGTCACTGGCGGAAGAAACGGGCCGCTCGGCGCAAAACCGGGCGCGCCTGGGAATATTCCGATGTGATTTTGGTTGTTTCTGACGTGCCGGATGAACCCCATTCCCACGTCGATCGCACCCGATTTAGATATTTCGGCAAAGTGAACCTTTAATATGACCTGGGGCGGAATATTATCGACACGGATGTTGTCCACCACCTTCTTGGGGGCATAGGCGTTTCCCACCCCGAGGGCGACCTTTTTCGCCTTCTTGGTAGAAACAATGCCCGAAATCGCAAGGCCATCGCCTACCTGTTCCACAGAGAGCTTTTCATCCGGCAACACTTTCGCCAGCCGGTTGCGCACCTGCCGGAGCACGGCAGATTCCGCTCCGACGGAAACGTCATAGCTGAATATCGTCCCCTTGATGTCCCAAACCGTCACTGTGGTCCCGCCCTGGCCCCTCGCGTTCAGCACCATCTCCCAGGGACTTGCGGCCAAGGCTTCCACCACTTTGGGATTGGTCACGGAAATACGCTTCACGCGATTCTTGAATTTAAACACCTCACTCTTGCCGAGGACGAGTTCGACGCTCCGCTTCACCGAGGAAGCCTTTGCCCCTTTTTGAGGATCGGACGCTTGAGGGGCGGGCGCCGCGAGCACATTCGAAGGCGCGCCCAAAGCGGCACCCATCAAAACGGCTATCACAAAAGCGATGATAAATTGTCTCATGACGACTCCGTTAAAACTGGGCCAGGGATTTTTTTCCACCTTGGTAGATTTCGACTACGTAACCCAGCTTTCTGGACTTCTTCTTTTTGGGCTTCTTCGGTAAGGCGGTCACTTTTTGAGGTGCTGGCTTGCTACTTTTTTTCAGAATGTGATCAATAGAGACGATTTTCGGTTTTTCCCGCTTCGTGTCGTCCCTCGGCTTCCGCATAGAAAGCCAGATGGACTCGCCCGAGGTAGCGGCCAAGGCAAGCCTGTCGCTTTCCTTTGGGGTGAGGAGAAGTGTTACGACCGGCACCTTGATCCGGCCCTTCTTTTGAGCGGCCTCCTTTTCTCCACCTGCCGCCAGGACCTCAACATCCTGAAGAATGGTCCGGGTGAGGAAGTAACTTTCTCCACCTTTTTTCTTTAATTTAAACGTCGCGTGGACATCCACCCGGCTGCCCGGGAGCAGAAAACCTGCCACGCCGGTAACCTCCGTGACGCGAATCGCGATGGCCCGGCGGCCTTTCGGGATCAAGGTCGAGAGTCCTTCCGCGCTCTCAATCGGAGCGAGCTTCGCCTTCAGGAGGGGCTCCCCAGGTATCGTCCTGGCTATCACCACACGCCCTTCGGCTTCCTTGAGGTTGCGAATGTAATTCTCCGTGGCCAGCCTCTCCGGCCACTCACGCAACTTCAAATCGCTTTTCTTCAGCTTCACCCCACGCGTCAGCTTTTTGGCAACTATCACGATCTTGACTGTCTTTTCCTTTTTTTCTTTAACCTGTGAGGTCTGGGCGGACTGACGCATAATCACCGCGCCGGCCGCGAGGCCCGCTCCCAGGACAAGAACTAAGGTGATCAAGAGACCTCGACGACGCACGGGCAATACCTTTCATCAATTTCGAGAAAATTCCTCCGGACACCTGAATCCAGCGTCATCGAAGAGGAATCCGGCGTATGGGCCTTCGACGCAAGCAACTGCAATTTGGTTAACTTCGGGGAATCCGAAACATCTTCAGGACTCGGCAAGCCGGATCGGCAACTGCCGGGATCCCCTCTCTCACTTTTTTTATCGGATCAAACCACCTCAAAATGAAGTCGAATAAAATATTTCTCTTCACGGGCCGATGGAAAAAACCACAATTAGCCCAAGTGCAAGAGGGGGAGCATACGGAAGAGTGGATTTTCCCTTTCCCTTTGCCATGAGCCAGGCCAGCGCCCAAACTCCTCCGAAAACCGACCCCAACAAAACGCTCTGAAATATTCCGAGCGGCCCGAGCAACGTTCCCGCGGCGGCCATCATTTTCAGGTCCCCCGCTCCAACGTATTCCAGCACCACGGGGAGAACGAATAATCCCCCTCCAGCCAGAAGGCCCGCCAGCGCCCATCCTCCACCGGACCAACCACCATCGACCGTAGCCAGAACCAGTCCCGAGACAGCGATCGAAGCGGTGAGAAAATTGGGAATTTGCCGAAAGCGCAAATCCCAGATACACGCCCCTCCCACCAACACTCCCAAGGCAATCAGGCGTCCCATACCGACCGTGGAAGAAGGAATATCCAAAGATGCCGCCCAGTTCATTCCTTCTCCCTCAACCAACAAAGGCCTCGTTTCTTATCGAGACGAGGCCTTTGTTGGCGTCAATACAGAAACGCTACAAACTGAAAACCAACCTTAAATCAGGCCCTCTCTTGAGGGGACAAACCATTTACAGAAACTGCATACAGGGACCGAGCATATGTCCCTGCCGCCACCGCATTAGAGCTGAGCAACAACGTTGGCGAACGCCCCGGCGATACCACCCTGCAACGCCTGGAGACCCGCGATCAACACGACAGCCACGAGGGCGATGATGAGCGCGTACTCAACGAGACTCTGACCTTCTTTCTTGCGGAAAACCGACAGCAATGCCTGCCACATACTGATTCCTCCCAAATTTGCGCGTTTTGCGCTTTGCTAATCGGGCACACTCCGTGCCAGTTGAAAAGATCCCCGCCAACCAGTGACGGAACCTCCTGAAATCATGTGCCTGCTACTTTCAACCGGGATTTCTTTTTCTGGTTCCTTGCCCGCCCAAGGGCATGATTCATTCAATCCAGAACCAACCAGTACCAACCTTCGTCCTCAATGGACCATGTGACTACCGGAATCAACATAGCCCTCAATCGGAAAAAGCTCATTGCCCTTCCTCACTCTTCTCCTGAGATCGCGGTTACAGTTCCCACCCGTTCAATTTTCGTTTTCGCGTCCGAGGACAAAGAGTTTCGTCAGGATAGAGTGGAGAAATCCCCCCTCAATTTTCAGGAACTACCCCCCTTCCTAAAGGCCGACGGCCATCTCAAATATCCACCCGAATCAATGGGCAAATACTCAATAAACCCCCTAAAAAAACATTACACACTTTTAAAAAACTCCGCAATAATTATTGAAAAATAAAGGCATACGGCGATTCATTATTTTCATTGTCGTGTCGGATAATGCAAACAATGAAGATTTAAATCAGATGCCATAATTGATTTTCACGAGCGATTCCCCTAATCTTATTTGGGCCCTGTTCCGTTAAATAGACCGTAGGGGCTTGGCTGACTGAGGCTCTGTTGGGATGTGCCTCGGAAGAGCCTCACATCTATGTTTGGGCGCATTAAATTGAAGCGTGTCCGGCCGAGGGCACACTTCTTTTTTTCACCTTCAGGGAGACAGCAACGATGCCGACTGCTTTCGGGTCCCGGTTTGCTTCTCAGCGCGCAGAACTCCTGCGGCGCGTAGCGCATATCGGATTTTTCGAAAAGTTAACCGACGCCGAGCGCCACGATCTGCTCGCGAAGGGAAGCATGCGCAATTTCAACGATGGCGAGGTCGTATTCGAACAGAATTCCCAGGATGACAAATCGATGTATTTCATCGTCAACGGGAAGGTCGACGTTGAACTGCAGGGTTACACCACAAAAGATGGCTCCAACACGGTGGCTACGCTGGATGTCGGCGACATCTTCGGAGAAATGGCCGCCTTCAACGACATGCCGCGATCGGCCACCACCCGATCTCAAGGCGTAACAACACTCCTGCAACTCGACCTCAACGGACTCATTCAAACCCAGCAGACCGGAACATCGTCCGATTTAACGATCAAGATCCTTTCCCACATTGCGGAAGGCCTCTGCCGGAAAGTACGGAACATGAACGAGGTTCTTCTCCACTAAGCAGCGGGGAAAAAACACTCCCTCCTTTTTCCTGTATCCATTTTGACCGCGGTCCCATGACCGGAAAATTTCAGATCAGCCCACTCCCCTCAAAAACGCCGCTGCCACCTCTGGCCAATCGTAGCGGCGCACATGTTTCATGCCGCCCTGTCCGAGTCGGGCACTCAAGCCACGATCTTTGAAAAGCCGAACAAGAGCCGCTGCCAAGGCCCCGAGATCCCCGGGCGGCGTGAGCAAGGCCACCTCATCGTCCGGAGCCACCTCCGGAACGGCCGCCGCCCGCGCGGCCACGATCGGAAGACCGGCGGCCATCGCCTCCAGAAAAACAATTCCAAAACCCTCCTGTAGACTCGGCAGGCAAAAAACATCCGCCTGAAAAAAAGCCCGCCTCACCGCTTCGTCCTCAGGCACCTCTCCCAGCAGCTCCACCACCTTCCCGAGCCCCAGCCGATCGATTTGCGCCCGCAGGGAGGGAAGCATGGGCCCCCCTCCAACGATGCGCAGCAGGACGTCGGGCACCTCAGCTCGGACCGCCGGGATCGCGGCAATCAGCATTTGGGTATTCTTTCGGGGATACTGACGGGCAACCGACAAAATGGTGGGCCGAATATCCCAACGAGACGGGGGACTGCTCCGCAAATCATCCCACCTCTTCAGGTCGACGCCCTCGGGAACAACAGCCATATTCTCCGGTGCCAGTCCATATGCTTCCACGGCCACTTTTCGGCTGTGATCACTCGTGACGATGACCCGGTCTGCGCGGCGGGCATTCCGACTCTCGAGCCGCGAGAGCATGCCAAGATAGGCGCGGGGCCATCCAGACTCGAAGCGCATCTCCTCGGCGGACACGCCTTTCAGACAAACGACATATTTCAATCCAGAAAACCGCGGAAGGAGAAAACCGTCGATATCGAAGCCGACGGCCAGATCGAAATCCCCGGCGGGCGGGCGGATCGCCAACTCGATGTTGTAGAGAAACCGTTTAATCGTCCGCCCTGGAACCCGGTTACGGGGGGAAAACATCGCCACCTCATGCCCCAGGCGCTTTAACCCGCCGGCCAAGCCCAAAATACCCACCGCCGTCCCGCTTCCCTTGCCCGTCTCGAGGGCCCAGGAATTTAAAAAAGCAATTCGCAACGCTTCACCTGTCGGGGGCGGAAAGCGATCAACCCGTCCTGCACCTCGCCCTCGGGACAATCGTTCTTCAGAGCAGGGCGTCCGACCTAGCCGCAAATACGAAGTCGCTTTCGGTCAAACCGTTAATCTTGTGGGTCCAGACCGTAATCTCCACCTTGCCCCAGGCCAGATAAATATCCGGATGATGCCCCTGGCCTTCGGCAAGCTCCCCCACCCTGTTCGTGAAATCAAGCGCACTGCGGAAATCGGGAAACTTGTACTCTTTCTTCAGATGGTGCCCGTCAATCACCTGCCAGCCCCCTCCGAGTCGATCCATCATCTGATTCAGTTCGTCTCCCGCGAGCGGCGGAACGCCGCCCTTGCAAGGCACACATTCCATCGAAGCCAGATCACTCATATCGTATCCTCCGGATAGGCCAGGTTCGGATTTCATGAAAAGGGAACAAGGCGGATGCAGGAGCGCGTCCCGGTGGCGGGAATCCGCAAACATACTCCGGGGAAACGCCTCACATCCGATGGGGGAAGTATCTCAAAACCGGCGCATAGACGCCAAGCGCCCCGTGCGGAAAACACGGAGCGCTGACCTCGGTTCAGGAAAACAGAAGAAAGTTCGTCTTGTTTCGCTTTACTGGCTGAGCCGGACCCCGACGGTCGAGTTGATCCCCAGACCTTCGCCGCCAGTCGCAAAGTCCGTAGAGGCGACACTCGAAGAAATTATCTCAAACGTGGTCTGATCGGTGTTTCCGGCGCGGGCAAAACTTGAGATTCGCACCATAATAAAATCGGCCACTTCGACGTTGAAATTACCGCTCGGATTGGCCGCCTCGCGGATGACGGGGAGAACGAGCTCGTTTTCCCCGGCCGCCAGCCGGTTTTCCATGCCGGATCTCCAACCGTTGCGATTGCCCGGCAGCGCGCGGGCCTGCTGGCCCATCGAAACGGTATCTCCGTATCCGTTCTCAACGGCATCGCGGAATGCGGAATTGCTGTTGCTGCTGTTGGCAAACGTGATGCCCGCCATGAATATTTCCCCGTTGGCGATGGTGTTTCCACAAGCGTTGCCCGACGGTCCGTCCGCGTAAAAATTTCCGCAGTAGCGCCGCGTGGTCAGCGTCTGGCCCACGGCGAGGGAGCCGGCGCAGCCGTTCGCGTTGTTGCAGGCAATCGCCAGCGGCGCCATGGTGTTCGGCGGAACGGAACTGACGGCAGCAGTCGCCGCGGTGGCGTTCGCACCGATGGCCGCCGTGTTGATACCGATGACGGGCGCGAGAAAGAGCGGCAGGTTCGTGTTGAAAGCCACCGACACGGAAGTCGCCGTCGGAAAAGATACGACAGGCACCGCCCCGGCAAGCGTGGAGGAACCCGCCGTATTCTGACTGGCAATGGCGGCCGCCGCGGCGCTGGCGGCGGCCTGTGTCCCACCGCCCGCCAAAACCACCGTCCCGGCCCGCGCGCCCGCGTCGGCTGCGTTCTGGAGGACATTTCGCGCCGTCATCATATAGCCCACGTCCACGGCGATTGCGCCGCTTCCGACAAGCACCGGAAGGGCCAGGGCGAAAATCGCCATGACCTGCCCCCGCCCCTCTTTCGCAAGGCGCCGAAGCGTCCGCTCCAAAAACCCGTATGATAATTTCTCATTTTCCATACCGAATACCTCCATGCCCCCTCCGTGCATCCATCTTTATCTTTTCGCATCACTCGTGACGCATGGTCGCCGTCTGAGCGAGTGCAAAGTTTCCTGCCCATCCCGGTATCAAGGTTCCCGTCAACGTGATGAAGTTGCATGACACCGTCACTGTCGTGTTGGCGCCCGCCGCACCCGCGGTTCCCAAATTGGCGCCCGCGGTGGCACAACCCGCCTGGCCGCCCGCAGCCAGGTAGGCGTTTACCGTTGCCGTGACAGTTGCGGGGGCAGTGGTCGGGATAATCGCCACCCGCGCGCCTTCGCGAGCGGCATTCGTCACCACCTGAAGCACGCTGTAGGCCCTCGCGATATCGATCACGCCCATCACCAGCATGAGAAAAACCGGCAGAAGAAGAGCGAACTCCACCATGGACTGGCCCCGGATGCTCTTCCGGTTTTTTCGGCGTTGGAGACACATTGAAACAATCCTCTTCATCCAATATCCGCCTCTTCTGACGATGCCCGTAGGACCGGACATACCCCCACAGATCATCGTTCTTTTCTCATTTAAGTGCAAGTACACGTAATATCAATTCCACCAAAATCAGAAATAATGATCATCCCTCAAATAATGAAAATCCGCGAAGGAAAATGTTTTTCCTTAACGGCGATCGGCTCATTTTAATCGATCTCTTTTCCGTCGGAATATGTCTCGGGTCACATTTTCCGCAAAACCAACGAACCGGACGCATAAAACGCGTCCGGTTCGTTGTATTCTGTCTCTTTCGTGCTTGCTACGAAGACGGGGCTTCGCTGCAGAACCGGCCTTTACTGGGTCTGAGCGGTCATGTCAATCGCATTCTTCGCCGTAACAATACCCGTCGCGGCCTGGCCCGTGTTGCACTGCTGCTCGGCCTGATTCAG
>CAMYJL010000042.1 GCA_947258645.1 uncultured Nitrospinota bacterium | reverse complement strand
AGGCCGAGCGGTCTCGATAGTTGCTCGATCCAGGTGGGCCCGTTGCTGAAATGTCTGCCGCCCCTCGCGTAGGGATAATCGGGAATCAGAAACGGATCGAGCGTATCGAAAGGCGGCCTGCTCGTCTGCCCCGTCAGCGCAAACACGTTTCCGGAATCCTCCAGACTGCCTCCGAAAACCACGATTTGATTGAATGTATTCTGTGCCGCGGCTCCAGCCGGAAACAGCAATACAAGCGTCACAATGCACAAAAGCATCCATCTTTTCGCAAATACCCGATTCATTTCGCAGCCCTCCCGCTCGCAGGGGGTTAAGGAAAGTTAGAAGGGTAAGATATATTTGCCGATTCTACGTTGAATTTACTCGAAATTTCCCAATTGGCTCCTCCGAGGGGGGGTGAGCCGGTGAAAAGCGGCCTCACAACGCTCCGGGTTTGCACCCAGGCAACCTGCAGATCGAATCAAATCGCATCTTTTTGGCAAACGTTGGCCCACTATCAGACAAATGCAACCCTTTTCTCGCTTCCCAGGCTTACCTCTCCCCTTTTCCCAGGAAGGGGAAAAAAGGTGAATGTATCTGCTGGCAGAGCCATATTTTTATGAAAGCGGCAATTGGCGCGATCTGGAGGGCATTGGGGGTCAATTCGGACTGCCGAGAGGCCGCCTCTGTGAACGGAGTTGCGCGGATTGTGAACGAGGTCGCCGGGCCCGGCGAGGGTCACCTCGCCGTCCAGGATCGTTACCCGCCGCCCTGCCGAGAAAGAAGAGCGGGTTATTGCCCACCACTTCGTGAACGCACCAGGTGTTCTCATCACCGAATTCGCGAAACGCGCCCGGGAGACGATGAAGCAAGTTGCCAGGGGAATACCTTACGAGGCGATTCGATTGGGAATTTTGTAATGCCCCCGTACCTTTGCCCTGATTTGTGGAACGGTCATCTTGTCCGCCGCTTCCGGCTCGGCCAGACGTCCCGCCATGCTTTTTATTTTGTCGATTTTTTTCCAGAGCTCGTTTTTGGCCTCACCCGGCCCGAAGATCCATATCGCATCCGCTCCGCGTAAAATTTCGATGAGACGATCGTAGTATTCATTCAGGTGGTGCTGAAAACGGTGATCCCGTTTTTGCTCCTTGGCGACATCCTGGGGCGCGTAGGGGGTTCTCCCCCGCGACCCTCCGGCGAGACGGGTTCGGCTTTCGACGTTGGACTGGATGCGCGAAACAGTCTCGTGGCCGGTACCTTTGATGGCCACCACTACAGCTTCCCGATGGTCGATCCAAATGCCGACATTCCCATTCATTTGATTTCGTCCTCCATCGTCCTCGGGAGCGAAAGCGGATTCCGACCCGGAAAAAAGGAATCCAAGTTCGCTGATATCGCCATAATCCCCCTATCCTGAATATATGACCTTTCGGTCCATCTCTTCCTCATTTTGACGAAACAATTCGTTTCCTCGAGGATTGAACCCTGCAATTTCCCGGGGTCCGCAATGGCGCTTCATTGAATAATCCCATTTTTTCAAATAGATAGGTGCCGATGGTATTTATAACCCATATTGTGATTCCTCCCCCGAAAGCCCATATTAAAATTATCCCCTCCCGTGTTTTCGGTCTCCATTCCCAAGGGGGGACGGATCATGCGGGTATTCACCATCTTCACGGCGCTGGCCGCATTTTTCCTCATTTTGACATCCATCGGCGTGCCTCAAGACCAAAGAGAAGCACTTCAGGAAAAAATCCAGCTCGGCCAGAGGCTTTACCAGTCATACGGGTGCGCCGATTGTCACAAGATTCTCGGTAAGGGCGGAAAAGGAGGCCCCGATCTCGGACGAGTCACTCTCTGGGCTTCTCCCCTTCTTGGGGCGGCTGTCATGTGGAATCACGTCAAAATCATGGAATTGGCCATGAAAGACCGATTTCTCCAATGGCCCGAATTCAAAAGGGGGGACATCACCCTTATTTTCACTTACCTTCATTCGCTGAATCCGCAGAGGGGCGGAATCCATCTCTATCCGGGGGAAGCACCGTTAGGCAGGGAGACTTTTAGCGAGGTGGGCTGTCAGACATGCCACGGCGAACCATTCGGAGGGGGGCACATCGGCTCCGACCTGGGGAAAATTGCCTGGGCCTCGAAGAATAAGGAGGAATTCGCTACCCGAATGCTTCGTCATGCTCCCCCCATGGTCGCCATGGCCCAAAAAGTCGGACTCGCCTGGCCGAATCTCACGGGCCATCAGATGGCAAACATTTTTGCCTATCTCCAGACCCTTGATTACGCAAATCCGCTGTTCCATGAAGGAGGGGATAAAACATCCCGGAGGGGAGCCAAAAGATCCGGCGGAAACGAAACGGCGCGCTCTGTGATCAACAATGCGGGAAAATGACAGCGCGTGGCACGAGCCACAGACGCTCAGGCCCGGGACCGGAAGAAAAAAAGGCCCCGGCAGAAGTCATACAACTCGGGAGGACGACCCCATGCGTTGCCCCCCCAAACTCCCGTCGAGGCCCAAAACTCCGGCAACCCCCAGCAGGCCCCCTCTACGGAGGGGATGTCGCGATGCTCGCCTGATACGCCTCCTAGAGGCTGCATAAATAATATAATACCAAACGCCTCGATCATCCACTCGAGGGGAGGGGTGTGTCTATCTGAGCCGACATTTCGCATATGGGTGCTTGAACAGAAATATTTCGGCCCCGAATGGCCAATCCGAGCCACGACTCTTTCCCGGGCGAACGCGTCCGGGCCCCCACAGCCCCTCCATGCCCGGACAACCGTCCATCAGGTCGGCCATTTGGAAGATCGTGGATCGATATAAGAAATACGCGTTTAAATGAATCTGGAGGCGTGGGCTTCGGGACAGCGTGGGACCGTTTTCAATTCCCCTCCGCCGCCCGGATCTCATCCACCTTCGCGTCCACCAACGCCACCAGCTCATCCGCGTTGTCCACCGGATGGTAGTCCTCGCCCATGACGCCGCTTCCGGCGGGGCTCTTCACCGCGAAGAAAACGCACTTCTCGTCCAGCGAGCGGCCACCCCCGTGAACGGAGTTGCGCTGAATGTGAATGAGGTCGCCGGGACCGGCGAGCGTTACCTCCCCGTCCAGGATCATCACCCGCCGCCCTTCCAGGATCAGGTTGAACTGCTCGTCGTTGGGGTGACAGTGGGGGGGCGCGCCCTTGTCCTTCTGGTAAACGACGATCCCGGCCTTCATCAGGTCGCCCTTCACCCGCTGGATCTCCGCCTCGGGAGAGGCGTCCTCTTTGTGCTTATCCATCTCGAAAATTTTGTAAACCGGCATTCGCGTTCCCCTCTTTGCTATATTTCGCTCTGGATTTTGCTCCGGCCCGATGGTGGTATTCTGGCAGGAATCGCGCTTTGGCGGAATCCACCCTCTTTAAAATTTTCTCAGGCGAACCGCCTTGCGCCCCAGCGCCGCGAGCCGCGCGATGTCCCAGATTTCATCGAACGCCCACCTCAGCCGGACGGGGCTTTCGGCCAGCCAGCGGACCATCACGCCGGGCCCCTCCAGGCGGCTGGCGCCCCCGGCCACGCCCCCGGCCTCCGCCAGCAGGGCGTCCACGTTTTCCGACGCGCGGTCCAGCGCCCCGGCGTCCCCTCCCAGGATGTAAAAGCTCCCCAGATAGGGATAAGGCTCGAACAGCCCGAGCGCCTGGGGGCTCATCCGGCCCGGAACCATCTCCATCGCATCGGTCAGCAGCGGCGCGCCGCGCCACCTCGCCCTGAAGCGGAACGCCAACGATGAATAGTCGAACGATTCGCCCGAGGCGGCGCGCCCGTGATACAGGGTCTCCCCATAAAGAAGCCGGGCGCTCTCATCCAGCTCCAGCGTGACCTCCTGCCGGTAGATGGCGCCCCGGTAGGGGATGATCGGATCGGGGATCAGTTCCAGGGCGGAATTTTCCTTCAGCCGGATCCTCGTTCTGGAAACGACCGGCTCGCCCGCTGTCCGGTAGATCTTGGTCGCTCCCTGCGTTGTGAGCAGGGCGCGGGCGTTTTCCCCCAGGACCAGCTCCGCCTCGAGGCGGTCGCCTCCGACGTAGCCGCCCGAGGGGTTGATCAGGGTGAGATGGGCCGGGTCGCCCCCCTCCGGGTAGAGCGGGCGGATGATCTGGAGCGGAACCCGGAAGAAGCTGTCCTTCATGATCGTCCGGCCGCGCGCGTGCTCAAACCGCGCATAGGCGGAGCCGTGCCGCCCGACGGCCGATGGCGCCGGAAGAGCGGATTCCACGCCGGCGCTCACGCTTCCACGAAGAGAACTTCGGTCTCGATCCAGCGAATCACCTCGTCCAGACCCTCTTCCGATTTCAGGTTCGAGAAAATAAACGGCCGCTCCCCGCGCATCTTCTTCGCGTCCTGCGCCATCACTTCGAGGCTCGCGCCCACCATCGGCGCGAGGTCGATCTTGTTGATGAGCAGAAGTTCGGAGCGCGTGATACCGGGGCCGCCCTTTCTCGGGATCTTGTCCCCCGCCGAGACGTCGATGACGTAGATGGAGGCGTCCACCAGCTCGGGGCTGAAGGTGGCCGCGAGATTGTCCCCGCCGCTCTCGACGAAAAGGATGTCCAGCGGGCCCAGGTCGCGGATCAGACGCTCCACCGCCTCGCGGTTGAGCGAAATGTCCTCTCGGATGGCGGTGTGCGGACACCCGCCCGTCTCAACGCCCAGAATCCGCTCGGGCGCGAGCGCGCCGCTCCGGGTGAGAAACTGCGCGTCCTCTTTCGTGTAGATGTCGTTCGTGACGACGGCGATGGCGTACCGATCGCGCAGGGACTTACACAGGCGGTCCACCAGCGCGGTCTTTCCCGATCCGACCGGGCCGCCCACTCCGATTTTGACGGGATCTCTTGTCATCTTCCCCCTCTCCTAGGAAACGAAAAGCCGCGTATACAGGCGGCTGTGCGACATCGCGCGAATTTCATGGCCCGGCCCGAAAGAATACGCTTCCTCCAGGGGCCGGCGCATGGCTTCTCCCACGGCGGCCGCAACGGCCCCCTCCAACGATGCGATGACCCGCTGCCCGTCCGTCTGGCCGAGCGGGATCAGGCGAACGGCGGCGGACACCAGGCCCGAAACCGCGCCATAGAAAAACGATTCGAGCGCCGCCGGAGGAGAAATGCAAAGGGCCCGGGCGGTCACGCCGAACGCGGGGGCATGGTGGCCCGGGACATGTCCCCCCCGCGTCTCTCTTTCATAGCGGCGCAAAAAATCGTCCTCGATGTACGCCGCCGCCGTCCGGAGAAATTGTCTTCCCACGCTCCGGCTCGCCTCCCGCAGAGAGGCGATCGGCTTGGCCGCGGAAAGGGCGCTGTCCAGCTCCTCGAGCGCCGCCCAATCCGCGCCTTGGGCTGCTTCATGGGCCTCCCGCAGATACACCCCCTCGAGCGGCGCGGTGCTGTTCAGTAAGATATTTTCAATGATTTCCAATAGCGAGCCCGCATCCGTGACCGCTCCTTCCTGCACATAGGCCTCCAGCCCGTACGAATGGGCGAACGAGCCGCGCGGGAAGGCGGAGTCCGAAATCTGGAGCAGCCGGTAGGCGGAAGGAGAAGCCATGACGGGCCTAGTGATGGTGGCTGTGAAACGCGCCGAAATCGTGAGTAAAGGGCTCGGTGGTTCGTTCGCAGCGCACGCCTATTTTTTGAAAATATTCCTCCAGAACGCTGTCAAAAGGCGTGAGCACCCGATCATCCTCCACCATCACGGGCGCGTGTCTGTTCCCCACCTGATAGGCGATCCGGCCCAGGTCCACAGGCGTTCGCGAATAAAGCGCCAGGACATCCTCGGCAACCGTGGCGACGGCGATCACCCGCTCTCCGTCTTCGTAGAGGATGTCGTCCTCATGGAGCGCGTGCCCGGTCGGCAGCGCGACGCCGATCTCCGTCCCGCCGTCGGTCGTCACCCGCTGGCGGCTGCGGAGGCGATCCGCCCAGCCAAGAGGGACCCGTTCCACCCGGCGCGTTTCGTTCGCGGAAAGTTTTCCTCGGATCTCTTCGGTAACTATCATTCCCCTCCCCTCTTTTTTCACTAGAAAAGAAAATACCGCTGCGCCATCGGCAGAACCTCCGCCGGCTCGCAGGCGAGAACCTGACCGTCCGCCTTGACGACGTAGGTCTCGGGGTCCACCTCGATCTCCGGCAGGTAGTCGTTCAGGCGCATGTCTTTTTTCCCGATCCCCCGGCAGTTCGACACCGGGGCCACGATTTTCCGCAGGCCCAGCTCGCCCGCGAAATCGCGCTCCGCCGCCGCCTTCGAGACGAAAGCGTACGAAGTCGGCCCGACGGCCCCGCCCATCGAGCCGAACATGGGCCGGCCCAGCACCGGCTGGGGCGTCGGTATCGAAGCGTTCGGGTCGCCCATCGCCGCGTGGGCGATGAACCCGCCCTTCACGACGACGTCCGGCTTCACCCCGAAGAAGGCGGGGCTCCAGAGAACGAGGTCCGCCATCTTGCCCGCCTCGACGGAGCCGACGTACTCCGAGATGCCGTGCGCGACCGCCGGGTTGATCGTGTACTTGGCGACGTAGCGCTTGGCGCGGAAGTTGTCGTTCTCCCCACTCTCCTCGGCGAGCCGCCCGCGCTGGCGCCTCATCTTGTCGGCCGTCTGCCAGGTGCGGATGACGACCTCCCCGACGCGCCCCATCGCCTGCGAGTCGGAGCCCATCATGCTGAAGGCGCCCATGTCGTGGAGGAGGTCCTCGGCGGCGATGGTCTCCGCCCGGATGCGCGACTCGGCGAAGGCCACGTCCTCGGGAATCTTGCTGTCGAGATGGTGGCAGACCATGAGCATGTCGAGATGCTCGTCAATCGTGTTGACGGTGAAGGGCCGGGTCGGATTCGTCGATGAAGGGAGCACGCCCGCCACCCCGCAGACGCGGATGATGTCCGGCGCGTGGCCGCCGCCGGCTCCCTCGGTGTGGTAGGTGTGGATCGTCCTTCCCTTGAAGGCGCTGATGGAGGCCTCGACGAAGCCCGATTCGTTCAGCGTGTCGGTGTGGATGCAAACCTGAACGTCCATGTCGTCGGCGACGCCGAGGCAGCAGTCGATGGCGGCGGGAGTCGTCCCCCAATCCTCGTGGAGCTTCAGTCCGACCGCCCCGGCGCGGATCTGCTCGGTCAGCGATTCGGGACGGGAGGCGTTTCCCTTGCCCAGATAGCCCAGGTTCACCGGATAGGCTTCGGACGCCTGAATCATCCGGGCGATGTTCCAAGCCCCGGGGGTGCAGGTGGTCGCGTTCGTCCCCGTCGCGGGCCCCGTTCCGCCCCCGAACATCGTCGTCACGCCGGAGGAGATCGCCTCGTCGATCTGCTGCGGGCAGATGAAATGAATGTGGGTGTCGATGCCGCCCGCGGTCAGGATCTTCCCCTCGCCCGCGAGGACTTCGGTGGAAGCGCCCACCACCATGTTCGCATCGACGCCGTCCATCAGATGGGGGTTGCCGGATTTTCCGATCCCGACGATCTTCCCGTCCTTGACGCCGACGTCCGCCTTCACAACGCCCCAGTAATCGAGGATGAGCGCGTTGGTGATCAGAAGATCGAGCGCCGCTCCCGCGCGCGTCTCGGTCGGGGATTGCCCGAGCCCGTCCCGGAGCACCTTGCCCCCGCCGAACTTGGACTCGTCCCCGTAGACCGTCCGGTCCTCTTCGACCTCGATAAATAGCTCGGTGTCGGCCAGACGGACCTTGTCTCCCACCGTCGGGCCGAACATGTCGGCGTAGGCGCGCCTGTCCATCCGGAAGCTCATGAGCCCGCCCCCCTGAAGTTTCCCTTCCGCGCGTTTTCGATGGCCCTCTCTTTCACTTCGGCGGAGTCGATCTCGCCGTCGGTCAGCGCGTTCAGTCCCATGACGTTCCGCCCGCCGCCGAACGCCACCAGCTGCACCTCTTTCTCATCGCCCGGCTCGAAGCGCACCGCCGTCCCCGCCGGGATGTCGAGGCGGGTTCCGAAGGCGGCCTCCCGGTCGAAATCGAGATAGCTGTTCACCTCGAAGAAATGAAAGTGCGAGCCCACCTGAATGGGCCGGTCCCCCCGGTTCGCCACGATCAGCGTCGTCGTAGCGCGTCCCTCGTTGAGAATGATCTCGCCCTCGGCGAGGACGTATTCCCCTGGAATCATGCGCCCCCCTTTCTAGCGGATGGGATCGTGAACGGTGACGAGCTTGGTCCCGTCCGGAAACGTGGCCTCGACCTGAACCTCGTGGATCATCTCGGGCACGCCTTCCATGACGTCGTCCCGCGTCAGGATCGCCGCCCCGAACCGCATGAGTTCGGCAACGGACTTCCCGTCGCGCGCACCTTCGAGAACCTCCGCCGTGATCAGGCTGACGGCTTCGGGATAGTTGAGCTTGACGCCCCGGTCCCTGCGCTTCCGTGAAAGCTCGGCAGCGACGAAAACGAGGAGCTTCTCCTGTTCTCTGGGAGTGAGATGCATGCGCTTTCTCCTGAAACCGGATGAATAAAGTGAAGGGACGATCAGGCGGTGAGACGGTCCAGAACGGAGGCGTCGCACTCTCCCTCGGCTTCCCCTTCCGCCGTGAATTCCCCTTTTTCCATGACGTAATATTTATCGGAAAGCCGCCAGGCGAATTCAAGATACTGCTCCACGAGCAGGATGCCAACGTCGCCGCGCTCCTTGAGCTTCCAGAGGACGTTTTCGATATCGATGATGATCGAGGGCTGGATGCCCTCGGTGGGCTCGTCCAGAAGGAGCAGCTTCGGCTTACCGACGAGGGCGCGGGCGATGGCGAGCTGCTGCTGCTGCCCGCCGCTCAGGACGCCCCCCTTCCGCTTCAGCATGTCCTTGAGGACGGGAAAGAGATCGAACACCGATTCGTCGTAGCGTTTGGATCGATCCGGATGGGCCTCGAGACCCAGAAGAAGATTTTCGTGGACTGAGAGCTGGGGGAAAATCTCCCGCCCCTGCGGAACGTAGGCGATGCCGAGCTTGGCCCGGGCCTCGGTGCGAAGGCGGGTGATGTCCACCTCCTCGAACGAGATCTCGCCCTCCCTCGGCTTGAGCAGACCGACGACCGACTTGAGAAAGGTGGTTTTTCCCATTCCATTACGCCCGATGATGCCGGCGATCTGCCCGGGGGCGACCGAGATGTCCAGCCCGCGGAGGATGTGGCTCTCGCCGTAGTAGGTATGGAGATTCTTGACCTGAAGCATCGCGCTCACCCCCGCCCCAGATAGAGCTCGATCACCTGGGGGTCTTCATGCACGTGATCGATCGAACCCTCGCAGATCACGGCCCCCTCGTGCAGGACGGTCACTCGGTTGGCGATCTCGCGGACGAATTTCATGTCGTGCTCGATGACCATGACGGAGCGCTCCTCGGCGATCCGCTTGAGCAGAACGGCCGTGTTTTCCGTTTCCCGATCGGTCATTCCCGCGACCGGCTCATCCACCAGGAGAAGATCCGGATCTTGAACGACGACCATGCCGATTTCAAGCCACTGTTTCTCGCCGTGCGCCAGAAGACCCGCCCGCCAGGATTGCTTGTCCCGAAGACCGGTGATCTCCAGCGTCTCGTCCACCTTCTCGCCGGCGGAACCGGCCACGGCTCCGAGGAGCATGGCCTTGACGGTCTTGTCCTGCTTGACCGAAAGCTCGAGGTTGTCCCGCACCGTCAGATTTTCGTAGATGGTGGGCGTCTGAAACTTCCGGCCGATTCCGGCGTTGGCGATCTCCTCCTGCTTCATTCGGGTCAAGTGGGTGGTTTCCTTGAAAATCACCTCGCCCGAATCGGGTTTGATCTTGCCGGTCACGACATCGAGCAGGGTCGTCTTCCCGGCGCCGTTCGGCCCGATGACGCAGCGCAGCTCGCCGTAGTCCATCGAGAAGTTCAGCTTGTTCAGCGCCTTGAAGCCGTCGAAGGTGACGAAAACATCTTCCATGAAAAGAACCGTGTTGGCCATGCCCTAACTCCTGTCCGCCCGCGTCATCGCCGGCGCGGGATCCACCGAAGGCGCCGGAGCGGTGCGGAATAGCTTTCCCTTCGTCTTCTCAAGATACGCATAAGTGTCCCGGGCGAGCCCCACGATCCCGTCCGGGAGGTAGTGAACGACGAGAATGAACATGCCGCCCAGGAAATACAGCCAGTAATCGGGGAAACTCGAGGTGAGATAGCTCCTCGCCCAGTTCACGCCGATCGCGCCGATTACGGCGCCGATGAGCGTCCCCCGTCCCCCGACGGCCACCCAGATGACCATCTCGATCGAGGGGAGAACGCCGATTCGGCCCGGGGTGATGATTCCGACCTGGGGGGCGTAGAGGGCGCCCGCGACGCCGGCGAGCGACGCCGAGACCGTGAACACGAACAGCTTGTAGTTGGAGGGCGTGTAGCCCGAGTAGAGGACGCGGTTCTCGGCGTCGCGGATGGCGAGGAGGATTCGCCCGGCGCGCGAGTTCACGATCCACCGGCAGAGAAGATACGCGCCGCAGAGGACGAGCGCCGTCGCGATGTAGAGCCCCCGCTGGGTTCCGACGCTGTCCAGCGAATATCCGAGGATTTTCTTGAAACCCGTCAGCCCGTTGGTGCCGCCGAGGTTCAGTTCGTTTCGGTTGAACATCAGCCACGCCGAAAGGGCGAGCGCCTGGGTGATGATGGCGAAATAAACGCCCCGGATGCGCGTCCGGAAGGCGAGATATCCGAAAGCCCCGGCGAAGGCGGCGGGAACGAGGACCACCGCCAGGAGCGTGACGGGAAACGAGTAAAACGGCTTCCAGAACAAGGGCAGTTCCTTCAGCCGGTTCCACACCATGAAATCCGGCAGGGCGCTCTGATAAACGCCGTCCACGCCGATGGCCAGCGAAAGGTACATGCCCATGCAGTAGCCGCCCAGCCCGAAGAACACGCCGTGGCCGAGGCTGAGAATGCCCGTGTAGCCCCAGATGAGGTCGAGCCCGAGGGCGAGGATGGCATAGGCGAGGAACTTGCCGAAAAGGTTCAGGGTAAAGTTCGAGATATGAAGAACGGAGCCCGGCGGGGCAAAGGCGTTCAGCGAGGGCATGACGACCACGAAAAACAGCGCCGCGGCGACCAGGAACGCGCCCCCGAGCTTTTGTTCCAGACTGGTGCTGATCGGTGCGTTTTTCATGATCACGCTCCCCGCGCCCGGGTGGCGAAGAGGCCTTCCGGGCGGCGCTGGAGGAAGAGAATCACCAGAATCAGAATGACGACCTTGCCGAAGACGGCGCCCATCGCGGGTTCGAGCATTTTATTCATCCCGCCGATGCCGACCCCGGCGACGATGGTACCCATCAGCTTTCCGACGCCGCCGGTGACGACGACCATGAACGAGTCGACGATGTAGTTCTGCCCGAGGTCGGGCCCGACGTTGCCGACCTGACTGAGCGCCGCGCCCGCCAGACCGGCCAGGCCGGCGCCGAGGGCGAAGGTCCGCGCGTCCACCCGGCGGGAGGGCACGCCGAGGCAGGTGCTCATCCCGCGGTTCTGGGTGACGGCGCGGATGCGCATCCCGGCCCATGAGCGGAAGAGGAAGAGATACGTTCCCGCGACGCAGACAACCGCCAGCCCGATGATGAACAGCCGGTTATAGGGAAACTGGACGCCCACCAGCAGGTGATATCCGCCGCTGAGCCAGGCGGGGGCCTTCACGTCCACGTTCTGCGCCCCGAAGACCTGCCGGACCGCCTGCTGGAGCACGAGGCTGATCCCCCAGGTGGTCAGGAGCGTTTCGAGCGGACGGCCGTAAAGATGCCGGATGATGGAGATTTCCATGGCATAGCCGACGAGCGCCGAGACGGCGAAGGCCGCCGGAAGGGCCATGATGAAATAAAACCCGAACATGCTCTCGGGCAGATAGGCGATGAAGAGGCCCTGTACGATAAACGTGGCGTAGGCGCCGATCATCATCAGCTCGCCGTGGGCCATGTTGATGACGCCCATCAGGCCGAACACGATCGCCAGCCCCAGCGCCATGAGGAGGAGAATGGAGCCGAGGCTCGCGCCCCGGAAGAGGGTGTCGATAAACGAGGTCCAGCTCTGGTAGGACTCGATGCTTTCGACGGCGAGCGCCGCCGCCCTCCGGACATCCGGGTCCTTGTCGCCGGGGCTGCCTTTCACCGCACCCGCGAGGGTCTTGAGATCGAGGATCGAATTCAGGGAGCCGATTTCGCCCAGCTTCCGAGCGGCGGATCGGCGGATGGGAGCGTTCGGGCTTTTCAGCTCGATAAGCGCAATGGCCTCTTCGAAGGCGTGCCGCCCCAGCCAGTGCGGCTCCGATGCCAGCGCTTTTTGGAGGATGGGAATGAGATTCGGATCGCCGAGGCGGGCCATGCGCGTCGCGGCGGCGCGCCTCAGGTTGGGATCGGCGGAGATGAGCTGCGCCGAGCTCCGAAGGCTGCTGATGTAGGGCCGGATCGCCCGGCGAATCAAGCGTCCCGCGCGGACTTCCCCGAGCTGATCGGCGGGAGCGAAAACGGGTTCGCCCTTGGGGTTGAGGAGGGGGGTTTTCCCGTAGGCCGTGAACAGCGGGATGAACTCTTGATCTCCCCGCTTCACGGCGTCGCCGCCGATGACGACTTCCGGGTCCGCCCCGCCCGCATTCCAGACGTAGAGGCTGCCCTCGCGAAGCGCTAAGAGGAGGGACAACAGCATCGGGTCACCACGCTTCGCGAGGGAAACCGCAGCCTCTTTCTTTTTCTTCCGGTTTTTCGTGATGAGTCCGGCGATTTCCGCCTGAATTTCAGGGGATGGATTCTCACCCGCGGCCAGCGCCCCTTCCGCTCCCCCGGTCCCGAGCAACAGCAGAACCGACAATGCGGCGAATGCGGCTTTCGCCCGCGGGGCGGCGCCCCGCCATATCAGGCCGATCGCCGTCATTCCGGCTTGTTTCACGAGTCCCTCCTCCAAGGGATGCAGGCACCGAAAAAATCCCCGGTGACCCTGGCTTCAACAAGATTTCGGCCGGTAACGGCTATTGAATTTTCGGGCCGCCGGGGAAGCGCGCCTCCCCGGCGGCGTCTGACTATGCGCTCTTCTGATAGGTCCCCTTGTGATTGACCCAATCGCAGCTCTTGTCCGGGCTGGTGTATTTGCTCCAGGGCGCCGGAGCGACAAGACCCTTGGTCTGCCAGACCGTCCGGAACTGGCCGGTTTTGAGAATCTCGCCGATGAGAACCGGCTTGTGGAGATGGTGGTTCTTCTCGTCAATTTTCTTGAAGCCGCCGGGCGCCTCGAAGCCCATCCCGTAGGTCGCCTTGCGAACCGCGTCCACATCCGCAGTGCCCGCTTTTTCGACCGCCTTTTTCCAGATGTGGACACCCAGATAAGCCGCCTCGATCGGATCGTCCGTCACGCGGCCCGCCCCGCCCGGAAGGCCGCGCTTCTTGCAATAGGCCTTGAAGTCCGCGACGAATTTCTTGTTCTGCGGGGTGTTGATGGACTGGTAATAGTTCCAGGCCGCAAGGTGGCCGACCAGCGCCTTCGCGTCCATGCCGCGCAGCTCGTCCTCGGCCACGCTGAATGCCATGATGGGCACGTCCTCGGAACGGAGCCCCTGGTTGGCGAATTCCTTGTAGAAGGGAACGTTGCTGTCGCCGTTGATCGTGCTCAGGACGGCCGCGTCGCCGCCCGAGGCGAAAGCCTTCACCTTCCCGACGATGGTCTGATAGTCCTGGTGATGGAAGGGGGTGTACTCCTCCATGATGTTCTTGGCCGGAACGCCCTTGGCCAGGAGGAACGCCCGCAGGATCTTGTTCGCCGTGCGCGGGAAAACGTAGTCCGTGCCAAGCAGGTAGAACTTCTTGAATCCGCCGCCGTCCTCGCTCATCAGGTACTCGGCCGCCGGGATGAGCTGCTGGTTGGGCGTCGCGCCCGTGTAGAAGACGTTCTTCGAGCACTCCTCGCCCTCGTACTGCACGGGATAGAAGAGCAGTCCGTTGTTCTTCTCGAAAACGGGCAGGACCGACTTCCGGCTCACCGAGGTCCAGCAGCCGAACGTGACCGACACCTTGTCCTTGAGGAGGAGCTGTTTTGCCTTCTCGGCGAACAGATCCCAGTCGGAGGCGGGGTCGACGATGACGGGCTGGATGGGCCGGCCCATGACGCCGCCCTTCGAGTTGATCTCCTCGAACGCCATCATCACGACATCGCGCAGCGACACCTCGCTGATCGCCATCGTGCCGCTCAGAGAGTGCAGGATGCCCGCCTTGATGGGCTCTGCCGCCCGGAGAATGTTCGGGAACGGGAGTGCGCTCGCCGCCACCGCGCCCAAGCCGATTGCGCTCACCTTCGAAATAAAGTCACGGCGGGAGATGGGCCCGCTGCTTTCCTTCTTCTTTACCTTTCTGATCTTCTTCATCATGATATTCCCCTCTGAGTTGTTTTGAAGATAAATATGCAGGTCCGCGGGTGAGCCCCGGCGGATATTCCGAGTTTTCTTTCGTTCTTGAGATGAAAATGTAAGGGAAAGGAATTTCAGGGGCGTTTCTTCAAGGTTAAATTCTCGTTACCAGTATGTTTCAGACGTGTTTCGGGCCGGGAGAACGCAGGCGGACAACCAAGAGCCCGCGAATTCATCATCCTCCACCAAGCGACCGATAATCATGGTGAAGTTCCTATAATTCAGCCCTTTAGGACACTTTCCGGCAGCCGCCGATACGATGCCCCCCCCTCAAGGCACCCGGGGGATGGCACGTTCACGTGGCCCCGGCCTTCCGGCTGGCGCGCCGCTAGCGGGCGGTTTTTGGCTACGGGTGGTGGGGAGCTTCAAGCGGTGTTGAGCCAGGAGGAGAAGGGATCACCGCGCCCCGAAAAGGGAAATGCTGCTTCCTGGTCCGTGCCTTGGCCTGAGGAGGCGCCTCACATGGCGGCTTCTGCTAATCTTGACGAACCCCATTTGAAAAACACGGCCGAATCGTGGGCCGATGATGCGGAATTTAGAGATAGGCGGCGATTGCCGCATAATTCCAGGCTCTATGGTCTCATGCATCCGGCGAATCCTCCCTGACGGCGATAAGGCCCAACCGAAAGTGTCCTCTTCGACCTGGGAAGGGTGGCATCATGATTGAAACGGAATGGCACTTTCAGGCAAATTCCAAGGTATATACTGGCATCTTGACCGGCTTTGACAGTCAAGGCTTTCTCATCGTGGATGGAAAGCCAACCCCCTGTAACATCCCTCAGACTGGTCAAACTCTTATCAAATTCTTTGGCTCGACATCCTCAGAAAAGCTAGTCGGATAGCAAATCGTCTATACACTTAACCCTGAAGGCTTGCTTGCATGGTTCGCTCCCACAGATTGGCACAAATCGTCTGAAGATCTCCTCTCAATCCTTTTTCCATCAAAAAAGATATTCCCGAAGGCATGAATAGCGAGAAGATACCCTGCGACCCATAGCAGTCCATGGGGGGGAAATGCCACTCCGAAGCCCGATCGAGCGATCTTCTTAATCGATTTATTTTGAGGAGATTCCATTATTGGAGAGCACGTTGGTTTCCAACAGGATTAATTAATGAATAATTTAATAAAAAATGCTTTTTCTCTTTTAGTTCTGGGACTTCTTTCGGAATCT
>CAMYJL010000041.1 GCA_947258645.1 uncultured Nitrospinota bacterium | reverse complement strand
GTTCGCCCGACGTCGTGGTTCCGGACGAGCCCGAGCTCCATGGGAAGCCCCGACTCGTCGGCATAGCCCAGCGCCGCCGCTACCCCCGAGTCAGGCACGGGAATCACGATATCTGCATCGACCGGGTTTTCCCGGGCGAGTTCGACGCCAAGCTGCCGGCGGACGGTATAGACGTCTTTTCCGAATATATGACTGTCGGGCCGGGCGAAGTAGATGAACTCGAATATGCACTGGCGGTGCTGTTGGGGGGCGAAGGGGAAAATGCTTCGCGGGCCGTCCTCGTCGATGATGATCATCTCTCCGGGCAGGATTTCGCGCTCGAAGTCCGCGTCGATAAGATCGAGGGCGCAGGTTTCGCTCGACAGGATCCAAGCATCTTTTCCCCAGCCATTTTTCATCTTCCCCAAAACGAGAGGCCGGAAGCCCAGCGGGTCGCGGACACCGATGAGTTTGTCGCGGGTCAACATGGTCAAGGTGAAGGCGCCCTCGAGTCGGTTGAGTGCGTCCACAATCGCCAGATCGGTTTCATCTTCGGCCGAGCGGGCGATGAGATGGAGGATGACTTCGCTGTCCGTTGTGCTCCGGAAAATGGAGCCGCTCTCTTCCAGCCCCCTGCGGAGCCGACCACCGTTTACGAGGTTTCCGTTGTGCCCGAGAGCGATGATACCGCGGGCGTGATCAACGAGGAACGGCTGGGCGTTCGAGATGTGGGACTGTCCGGCGGTCGAGTAACGGTTGTGGCCGATGGCGAGATGGCCCTTTAGCTTGGAGAGGCGCTCTTCGTCGAAGATGTCGGCGACAAGGCCCATTCCCACCTCGCTATGTACCCGTATCCCGTCGGAGGCGACGATCCCCGAGCTTTCCTGACCCCGGTGCTGAAGGGCGTAGAGACCCAGATAGGTCAGGTTCGCTGCTTCGGGATGCCCGAAGACTCCGAATACGGCGCAAGATTCGTGAACGATCTCGTCGGCCATGGACATTAGAGCAGACCCCCCAGCGCGCCCTTCCAGGCGGCTAACAAATCCTTCATCGGAAGCTCGAAATACGGGCGTCCATCAGGAGATTCGACCCGGAGGTGTCCCTCCGCCGTCCGCCCAATTTCCTGATAACCCACATCGTTGTTTTCCGCCAAATCGCGAAGTTTCTCCGAAGATTCCGGAGCGAGTGAAACGAGAATTCGAGAAGCCGCTTCTCCGAACAGATGACCGTCGGGCCGCCCCTCGCCGTCCGGAATTTTCACCTCACCGCCCAATCCGCTTCCGGGGGAGGCGAGACAGGATTCCGCGAGCGCGATCCCGAGCCCTCCATCCGAAAGATCGTGGGCGGACGATAGCAGCCCCGACCCGATCGCTTCCCGGCAGACGGTTTGAACAGCGGCTTCCGAGTGGAGGGATATCGAGGGAGGGGCGCCTCCCTCGCGGCCCGCAAGGACCCAGACATATTCATGAGCGCCTGCAGACGGAAGCGGCGCTTCGTCCGCTGGGTAGAGAATTGCGATGACGTCTCCTTCCCGGGTGAAGCCGGTTCCCGTGCGTTTGGCGGCATCCTCGATGAGACCCACCATCCCGACAATCGGCGTGGGGTAAATGTCCACGCCGTGGGTCTCATTATAGAAGCTGACGTTACCGCTGACGACCGGAACTTTCAGCGCATTACAGGCTTCGGTCATTCCCTCGATCGCGCCCGAGAACTGGGCCATGACGGCGGGCCGTTCGGGGTTGCCGAAGTTGAGGCAGTTTGTCATGGCCAGGGGCAAGGCGCCCGATGCGCTCAGGTTCCGGGCCGCTTCGGCCACCGCCAGCATCCCGCCCCTGTGGGGGTCGAGCATGCAGTAGCGCGCGTTTCCGTCCGTTGTCATGGCCAGGGCCTTCGCTGTGTTCTTGACGCGAATGAGGGCAGCATCGCCGCCAGGCGAGGTGAGCGTGTTGGTCCGGACCATGTAGTCGTATTGTTCCCAGATCGGGCTCTTGTCTCCTCCGCCCGGATGGCCCAGAAGCGCTAGCAGGGCCGGGCCCAGGTCTTCCGCACTGGGGAGCGTCTCCAGCGGGTCGGTGGCGGGGAGCGCCCGTTCGGCCTTCATCGGCCGCTTATACATCGGCGCTTCGTCGGTGAGGATGTCCACGGCGAGGTTGACGAAGCTTTTCCCGCCCGACTCGACGCGGAGACGGCCGTCGTCCGTTACCTCTCCCACGACGGCCATCGGCAGATCCCAGCGTTCGAAGATTTCTCGGACCTCACCCTCGCGCCCGCGCCCGGCGACGAGGAGCATCCGCTCCTGACTTTCGGAGAGCATGAACTCGTAGGGCGTCATTCCCTCCTCGCGTGAGGGCACGTCGTCCAGCCGGAGGATCAGGCCCGTCCCCGCGCGGCCGGCCATCTCAACCGCCGAGCTGGTCAGGCCCGCCGCGCCCATGTCCTGGATGCCGATCACGGCGTCCTTCTTCATGAGTTCGAGACAGGCTTCGAGGAGGAGCTTTTCGCGGAAGGGATCGCCCACCTGAACGGTGGGGCGTTTTTCCGAGGCCGTCTCGTCAAACCCCGCCGAGGCCATTGAGGCGCCGTGGATGCCGTCCCGCCCGGTGGGGGCGCCGACGTAGATGACGGGGTTTCCCGCGCCCGAGGCCGTGCCGCGAAAGATGGCGTCCGATTTCATGAGCCCTGCGCACATGACGTTCACTAGGATGTTGCCGTTGTAGCAGGGGTGAAAGCCGGTCTCGCCGCCCACGGTGGGGACGCCGATGCAGTTCCCGTAGCCCGCGATTCCGGCGACGACGCCGCCGACGAGGTAGCGGGTGCGCTCATGATCGGGAGCGCCGAAGCGGAGGCTGTCCATGAGGGCGACCGGGCGCGCGCCCATCGTGAAGATGTCCCGGAGGATTCCGCCCACACCGGTGGCCGCGCCTTGGTAGGGCTCGATGAAGGAGGGGTGGTTGTGGCTCTCCATCTTGAAGGCGACGGCGAGGCCGTCTCCGATATCGACGACGCCCGCGTTCTCGCCGGGGCCCTGGAGGACGCGCGGCCCCGACGTCGGGAATTTTTTGAGGTGCACGCGGCTGCTCTTGTAGGAGCAGTGCTCGTTCCACATGGCGGAGAAAATGCCGAGTTCGGTGGGGGTGGGCTCGCGGCCGAGGGCGCTCAGAATGCGTTCCCACTCGTCCTCGGCGATGCCGTGATCGAGGGCGATCTGGAGATTGGTGGCCGCTTCCTTGATTTGCCCGTTCATGAAACCGTCACGGAAAGAGTGGACTGGAACAGGCGGAGCCCATCGTCGCCCCCGAGGGCAGCTTCCGAGGCACGCTCGGGATGCGGCATGAGGCCGAGGACGTTCCCTCCCGTATTGCAGATGCCCGCGATGTGGCCCAGCGAGCCGTTGGGATTGGCTTCCGGCGACGGGGTTCCTTCGGCGTCGCAATAGCGGAAGACGATCTGATCGTTCTCCTCCATTTCGGCGAATGTTTCAGCGTCGCAGAAGTAGTTTCCTTCGCCGTGCGCGATAGGTAGTCGAAGTGTTTCGCCGGGAAGAATTTCAGTGGTGAACGGCGTGCGCGAGGTCATGCAGCGCACATAAACGTCCTTGCAGATGAAGCGTAGGGAGGTGTTCCGGTGAAGCGCGCCGGGGAGGAGTCCAGCCTCCGTCAGAATCTGAAAGCCGTTACAGATGCCGATAACGGGCCGGCCCGCGGCGGCGTGATCGGCGACGGACTTCATGACGGGCGAAAAGCGCGAGATCGCCCCCGCGCGCAGGTAGTCGCCGTAGCTGAACCCGCCGGGGACGATGATGACTTCCGCGCCGCCGAGGTCGCGCTCCTTGTGCCAGACGAACTTCGCTGGCTGGCCGAGAACGTGGGCTACTGCATGGTAACAGTCGTGGTCACAGTTCGAGCCGGGGAATACGATGACGGCGAATTGCATCAGGCTTCCGATTTCGGCGGCTGCGGATTGTTGTTCCCGTTCGGAATCTCGACGCGGAAGTCTTCGATGACCGGATTGGCGAGGAGCTCCTGGCACATCTTCTCCACCTCGCCCCTGATCTCGTCGGGCGCGGATTTCTCAACCTCGATCTCGATGTATTTTCCGACGCGCACATCACCCACACCTTGAAAACCCAGGGAGGAGAGGGCGTCCTTCACGGCTTCGCCCTGCGGGTCGAGCACGCCATTTTTGTATGTGATGTAAACGTGGGCTTTCGCCACCCTTCGCTCCGGATGGTTCGTTCGCCGGCCGGGCCTCCTGCGTGGGTCCGATCCGGATAAGCGGTCCTGAACGGCGGTTCAAGGCGTCCGCTCCCTGTGCGCGGACGATGTTTCTCTATCAGGATGTGACGAGCCGGTCCACCTCCGCGTAGGTTTCCTCGACGTTGCCGAGGTCGCGGCGGAATCGGTCCTTGTCCATCTTTCTGCCGGTTCCTTTTTCCCAGAAGCGGCATCCGTCGGGCGTGATCTCGTCGCCGAGAAGGAGTTTGCCGCCCTCGTCGGCGCACCTTCCGAACTCAAGCTTGAAATCGACGAGGTCGATGTTCCGGGCCCCGAAAAATTTCGTGAGAATCTCATTCACCTTCAGGGCTGACTCGCGCATGTGCTTCAGCTCATCGTAGGTGGCGTAGCCGAAGGCGTCCGCCGTGTCGTCGTTGATAAGGGGGTCGTCAAGCGAATCGTCCTTGTAGTGCAGATCGATGATAGGGTGGGGGAGGTGCTTGCCTTCGTCAATCCCTAGCCGCCGGGCGAGGCTCCCCGCCACGATGTTCCGGACGACGACTTCCACCTTGAGCATGTCGAGTTTCTTGACGAGCATCTCGCGATCCGAGAGTTTTTTCACGAAATGCGTGGGCACGCCGTTGGCTGCCACCTCCTCGAACAGCTTCGAGGAGATGCTGTTGTTGAAGACGCCCTTGTCCACGATGTTGCCCAGCTTCTTGGCGTTGAACGCCGAGGCGTCGTCCTTGAAGTGCTGGATTGCCAGCGCCGGATCGTCGGTCTCGTACAGAATTTTGGCCTTGCCTTCGTATATCTGATTACGCCGTTCCATGATTCAACTCCATTTCGCGGCCGGGGCAGGTTCTCTGAAGAGAGGGAATCCTACCACAGGGCAGAGGGGAAAGATCACCTCGGATCGGATCCGAAAACACGTTCGAAAATCGCGTCGATATTCCTGAAATGTTCGTTCAAATCGAAGCAGCGGGCAAGCGCCTCCCCGCCCAGGAGACCCCCGACATCCGGGTCGTCGGCCAGTTTTTCCTGGAAATCGCTCCCGTCGGCCCAAGCCGCCATGGCCGGGCCCTGGACGCGGGCGTAGGCATCCTCCCGGGTGAGGCCCGTCCGGATGAGGGAGAGCATGACGTGTTCGCTGCAAAGGAGCTTGCCCGAACGGTCCAGATTCTCCCGCATGCGCTTGGGGTAGATCACCCAGCGGTCAATGAGGTCGTTCAGCTTGTTCAGCATATAGTCGATGAGGATGTTGCTGTCGGGCAGGATGACCCGTTCGACCGAGGAATGGCTGATGTCGCGTTCGTGCCAGAGGGGGACGTTCTGAAGGGCCGCCGCGGCGTTCGTCTGGACGAGGCGCGCAAGGCCGCAGAGTTGTTCCGAGACGACCGGGTTGCGCTTGTGGGGCATGGCGGAGCTTCCCTTCTGGCCCGGGCTGAAATACTCCTCGGCTTCGCCGACCTCGTTTCGCTGAAGGTGGCGCACCTCGGTGGCGACGCGCTGGATGCTCGCGGCGATGAGGGCGAGGGCGCTCATGTACTCGGCGTGGCGGTCGCGCTGGATGATCTGGCTGCTTACCGGGTCCACCTGGAGGCCGAGGCGGCGGCAGATGGCTTCTTCCACATCGGGTGCGATATGGGCGCACACACCCACCGCCCCCGAAATCTGACCGACGCGGACCGTCTCTCGTGCGTTTCTCATGCGATTTTCCGCGCGATCGAACTCGGTGAACCAGCCCGCGATCTTGAGGCCCAGCGTCATGGGCTCGGCGTGCATCCCGTGCGAGCGGCCCGCGATGACCGTGCGGCGATGTTCCAGCGCCCGGCGTTTCAGTGTCTCCCGGAGAGTTTCCAGGTCCTTGATGATGATTCCGGCCGACGAGACCAGCTGGAGCGCCAGCCCGGTGTCGAGAACGTCGCTGCTCGTCAGCCCCAGATGGATAAAACGGGACGAGGGCCCCACATTTTCAGCGACGTTGGTGAGAAATGCGATGACGTCGTGCTTCGTCACCCGCTCGATTTCGCGGATGCGTTGGGGATCGAAGGCGGCTTTCGCCTTGATCTCCTCGACCTCGTTAGCCGGTATTTCCCCACGCTCGGCGAGTTCCTCGCAGACTGCAATCTCGATGTCCAGCATACGCTGGATCTTTTCGCGCTCTTCCCATATCCGGCCCATTTCGGGGCGGGTGTAACGCGGAATCAATTCAGTTCCTCCACTTCGAGCGTGCCGGGGAGGTTTCGTCGGTCGCCCTGTCCGAAGAGCGGGGTGGGTTCCGCTTGGGTGGCGACGTGGAGCGAAGCGGAAGAGGGCATACTCAACAGACCGTTCAGGGCGCTCTTCGCTTCGGTGACGACGATCTCCTTGTTGTTGTTCTGCTGGCTCATGTGGGCGCAGATCACCCATTCGAGATCCGGTGAGGCGACTTCGCCGAGAAGGCCTGCGGCGTCCTTGTTGTTGAGATGGCCCAGCTTTCCGCGGATACGTTGTTTGATGGACCAGGGATAGGGCCCGTCCAGGAGCATCGGAAGATCGTGGTTGAACTCGAGGATCAGGCCGTTCAGACCTTGGAGCCGGGCGCGGACCAGTTGGGTGACGAACCCCATGTCCGTCGCGAGGCCGACGTGGTAGCCCTGGGTGGATTTCAGGGTCAGTCCGAACGGGTCGGCCGCGTCGTGAGGGATGCTGAAGGGCTCGAGCCAGATGTCGCCAATCTCGAAGGGAACGCTCATCGTGACCTCGACCCAGTGGGGGAGTTTGCCTAGGGTCGCGCTTCCCGCTTCGAGGGTGGCGCGGTTCGTCCACACCGGAAGCCCAAAGCGCCGGGCCAGCGGCCCCACGCCGCGGATGTGATCGGTGTGCTCGTGGGTCAGGACGATGCCCAGCAGTTCGGAGGGAGATACATCGATGGAGTCGAGCCGGGCCGTGACCTCCCGGCCGCTCAATCCAGCGTCCACCAGAAAGGCGGACCCGCCCGAGCGGACCAGAACGGCGTTGCCGCTGCTCCCGCTGGCGAGAAGTGCGATGTCCACGTGTTGGGATTTCCTTACAGGGGCGGTAAAGAACTGTTTTTTCTGCCTGTTTCCGGACCCGGTCCGGGGCCTATTCGCCGGGGGCCGTGAGACTCTCCTTCAAGCGCTCCCAGTACCGCCGAGCCCCTTCTTCGAGGGGCGTGAACGGCCCTGTGTAGCCGCTTCCGAGGAGTTTGTCCATCCTGGCTTCGGTGAAATACTGGTACCGGGCTCGTATCTCGGGGGGTGTGTCGATGAAGTCGATCCTGGGCTCCCGGCCCATCGCGGCGAAGGCCGCGTGCGCTAGGTCCAGAAAAGTCCGCGCCTTGCCCGTCCCCAGATTGTAAATGCCGTCCGGTAGTCCCTTTTGCCATGCATGGCATAAAACGTCTACCACATCCTCGACAAAAATAAAGTCCCGGCTCTGATGTCCGTCGGCAACGCCTTCCTTGTGGGATCGGAACAGGCGCATCTCGCCGCTTTCCATGATTTGAACGAAGGCCTGGTAGAAGACGCTGGCCATTTTTTCCTTGTGAGCCTCGCCGAAGCCGTAGACGTTGAAAAAGCGGAATCCCGTCCAGGCGGGGGGGCGGCGTTTCTGGCCCTCGCCGGCTGCCCAGATGTCGAAGAGAAGTTTCGAGTTGCCGTAGGGGTTGAGGGGGGTGAACGCCTCCGGTGGCGTTTTGTCGTCGTATCCCCGCGAGCCGTCTCCGTAGACGGCGGCACTGCTGGCGTAGAGTAAGGGAATTCCAAGGCGGGCCGCCAGTTCCCAGAGGTGGCGGGTATAGGCCGTGTTCACCTGGTCTAGAAGAATCTCGTCGAATTCGGTGGTGTCGGTGCAGGCGCCCAGATGGATGACGCCGGAAATCTCGCCGCTGGCGGATCTTTCCAGCCGTCCGGGGAGTTTTTCCACATCCAGAATTTCAGTCGGCGGTCCATCCCGGTAAATGGCGGCAATCTCGGGGCGCGCCTCGAAGTGGCGCGGGGCGTCCACGGCGATGACTCGTTCTCCTTCGCCGATCAGCCGGGCCGCGAGTCGCGCGCCGATGAATCCGGCCGCTCCGGTCACGATGACGGCCGGGGGGCCGTTCAAAGACGCGCTCATGCCGGCCTCAATCTCCGCTGTAGCGTTCGAGGATGGTGTTCACGATGTTGGTGGTGGAGACGCCCTCGACGAACGGCAGTACCTCGACGCGCCCGCCCAGGGATTCCACCAGATTTTTTCCGACCACCTCATCTGGCGTGTAATCGCCGCCCTTGACCAGGATGTCGGGACGGATCGCCCGGATGAGGTTTTCAGGGGTGTCCTCCGGGAAGAACACGACGTAATCCACGCAAGCGAGGGCGCCGAGGAGGAGCCCCCGCTGGGTTTCCTCGATGAGGGGTCTTCCCTCCCCCTTGATCCGGCGGACAGAATCGTCGCTGTTCAGGCCGACGACGAGGAGGTCGCCGAGCATTCGTGCCTGCTGGAGGTATTGAATGTGCCCGACGTGGAGGAGGTCGAAGCAGCCGTTTGTGAATATCACCTTCCGCCCCTTGCCGCGCTCGTGCTGAAGGTGCAGGGCCAGCTCTTCCGTGCCGAAGATTTTCTCGGTTGTCCCGTCCCGTCTGCCGTCGAGGGCCGATTCAATCTCGGCGACGGTGACAGTGGCCGTTCCCACCTTGCCAACGACGATGCCCGAGCCCAGGTTGGCCACCTGTGCCGCCTCTTCGGGAGAAA
Source organism: uncultured Nitrospinota bacterium (assembly GCA_947258645.1). Taxonomy (GTDB): domain Bacteria; phylum UBA8248; class UBA8248; order UBA8248; family UBA8248; genus CAMYJL01. The sequence goes on along the minus strand of CAMYJL010000041.1, from coordinate 23,767 downwards.
TGCCCTGAAAAAGGGCGAGGCCGAAGAGAGCGGCCGCCGTGTCGCCGGCGCCGGTCACGTCATAGACATCGAGGGCGCGGGCGGCTTCGTGGGCGATTCGGCGACCCCTTTCGAAAAGGGTCATGCCGTCCGGCCCGCGCGTGATGAGTATCAACTCGGAGCCCACCTGATCGAAGAGTATCCGAGCGGCCTTGTCGATCGCGTGTTCTTTGCCCTCCTGTGTTCCGGCTTTATTCAGTTCCACGCCGGTCGCGTGGGAGACCTCGGCGAGATTGGGGGTGATGGCGCGGACGCCCCGGTATTTGGAGTAGTCGTTTCCTTTCGTGTCGACGACGATCGAAAAATTCCGCTCCTTCGCGCTGACGATGAGGCCCTTCATGAAGATGGGCGAGATGGCGCCCTTGAGGTAGTCGGAGCAGATGACGCCGTCCACCCCCTCGAGCGCAGCGGGCAGGGCGTCGAGCAGCATCCCCTGCGTCTGGGGGGGAATGGGGGAGTTTTCCTCTTTATCGACTCGGAGGACATGCTGGCTGCGTCCGATGAAGCGGGTTTTGGAAACGGTGGGCCTTCCCGAAAGGCGCCGGATGTAGCGGCCGTCGATGCCGGCTTCCTCCACGAGGCGCTCAAAGCGCGTTCCCTCGCCGTCGTCTCCGATAAAGCCCAGGAGGCGGACGTTGCAGCCCAGGGCGGCAAGGTTGCGCGCGACGTTCGCGGCGCCACCTAGTGCGTCGTTTTCGCTCACCCAGCGGAGGACCTGGACAGGGGCCTCGGGGGAGATTCGCTCCACCTCCCCCCAGACGTAGCGGTCGAGGATGAGATCACCCGCGACGAGGATGGTGGGGTTCCCGGCGACGAGGCGGGAGAGTGTTTCGCTCATGCGCTGGTATCTCCACAAAAAGCCGCGTCCACGCGGTGGCAGATGTAGTGAAGGGCGGCCTCGTGGGCTTCCTGGATGAAGTCGGTATCGGTCGAAGGGACGATGGCGGCGATGTCGGCGGCTCCGGCGGCCGGGCCTCCGTCGTGGCCGGAGAGGACGGCGGCGGTGATACCCCCCGCGCTGGCGCGGATGAGTGCGGTGACCACGTTTGGGGATTTACCGCTCGCGGTCAGCCCGAGGGCCAGGTCGCCCGGGGTGCCGTGGCCCTCAATCTGGCGGGCGAATACCTCGGAATAGTCATAATCGTTGGCGATGGCCGTCATGGCGCTCGCGTCGCCTGTCAGGGAGATGGCCGGAAGGGGGCGGCGCTCCCCGAGAAAGCGCCCGACAAGTTCGCCCGAAAAATGGGTGGCCAGCGCCGCGCTGCCGCCGTTTCCGAAGACGAGTATTTTCCCGCCCTTGCGGAGGCAGGCGAGGGCGGCTTCGGTGAGTTTTTCGACCTGGGCGGGCAGATCGCTCCCCGCGGCGGCGGCGAAGCGCTCCGCCCGGTCAGTCAGGAATTCTTGAGCCGAAAGATCCACCGGACTCCTCGCTGCCTGACCTTCGGGACGGCATCGGGTGGAGGAAATGGGGGGAGCGGACAACCGGGGCCAATCTAGCCGATCTCCGATTCCATTTTCAAGGTGGCCATCCCGCCTCGGCGAAGCTGAAATATCCGTCCCGACCGATGACGACGTGGTCGAGGAGGGGGATGCCCAGCACACGGCCGGATTCGAGGAGGCGCGCGGTGAAGGCGCGGTCCTCGGAAGAGGGCGCCGGATCTCCACTCGGGTGGTTGTGCCCGCAGACGACGGCCGCCGCACGCTCCCGGACGGCGGCGCTGAACACCTCCCGGGGATCCACTGCGGTGCCCGCGAGGGTCCCCCTCGATACGGTCTTTTCGCGGAGAAGCCGGTGTTTCGTGTCGAGAAGAAGAACCCGAAACTCCTCGTGGGGAAGCCCCGACATGGCGGGGGCCAGAAATTTGTAGACATCCGCTCCGCCGTGAAAGGCGGGTTTCGCCTCTCCCCCGTCCCGGCCGAGCCGCCGGGCAATCTCCAGGGCCGCTTTCAACTGAGCGGCCTTGGCGGGGCCCACGCCTTTGATTTCGCAGAGTTCGGAGACGGAGGCGGCCTCGATGCCGGAGAGGCCGCCGAAGCGATCCATGAGGGCGATGGCGAGGTCGAGGGCGGAGATGCCCTGATCGCCCGTTCTGAGAAGGATGGCGAGAAGCTGCGCGTCGCTGAGAGCGTCGCCGCCCCGGGAGAGGAGCCGCTCCCGCGGCCGCTCGGATTCGGGCCAATATCTGATTGGCCCCGGACCTTTCAAGGGCCGCTCTCCTCGTCGGCGTCGAGGCGACGGCGGAAGTCCTCGATGGTGGCCTGGATTCCATCCTCGAAGGACACCTTGGGTTCCCATCCCAAGAGTTTTTTCGCGCGGGTGATATCGGGCTGGCGAACCTTGGGATCGTCCACCGGGAGGGGATGGCACTCGATAGGGGAAAATGATCCGGTGATTTCCTTGATGCGTTCGGCTAACTCCATGATGGTCATCTCGGCCGGGTTCCCGATGTTCACCGGATCGTGCACCTCGCTTTCCATGAGCCGGATCAGGCCCTCGATCAGATCCGAATAAAAGCAGAAGCTCCGGGTCTGGGATCCGTCTCCATATACCGTCAGGGGTTCTCCCTTCAGCGCCTGGCAGAGAAAGGCCGGAACCGCGCGGCCATCGGCTAGGCGCATGCGAGGCCCGTAGGTGTTGAAGATGCGGACGATGTGGGTGTTGACGCCGTGGGAGCGGTGATAGGCCATCGTCAGAGCCTCGGCGAAGCGCTTGGCCTCGTCGTAGACGCCGCGCGGGCCGATGGGGTTCACGTTCCCCCAGTAGCTCTCTGGTTGGGGATGGATCTCCGGATCACCGTATACCTCCGAGGTGGAGGCCAGAAAAAAACGGGCGTTTTTGGCGAGCGCCAGGCCAAGGGCGTTGTGGGTGCCCAGTGAGCCCACCTTGAGAGTCGGGATGGGAAAGGTCAGGTAATCGATGGGGCTAGCGGGGCTGGCCAGGTGGTAGACGGCGTCCACCGGGCCATCGATGGTGATGGTTTCGCTCACGTCGTGCTCGAGGAGGGACAACCGGCTTCCTCCCCGTGCGCGCATTTCTTCGATGTGAGCGCGCCTGCCGGTGAGGAAATTGTCGACGCACAGGACCTCTTTTCCGCGATCCAGGAGCGCGTCGCACAAGTGTGAGCCGATAAATCCCGCTCCGCCGGTGACGACGATGCGCATCAGGGATTCCCCCCCGGTGGGAACACACCGCGTCCGATGCAGTGGTACTCGATTCCCGCGGCGGAAACTTCGCCGGGAGAATAGATGTTGCGCCCGTCGAACATGATGGGCTGGCGGAGGGCTTCTCGTAGTCGATGGAGGTCCAGCTGAATGAATTCCCGCCACTCGGTGACGAAAACGGCGGCGTCGGCGCCTTCCGCGGCGTCGTAGGCGCTTTTGCAATAGGTGACGCCGTCTTCGCCGAGAATTGTACGGGCGTTATCCGTCGCGACGGGGTCGTAGGCGCGGATATGTGCACCGGCTTTCAATAGTAGTCCGCAAAGTTCGATGCTTTTCGCCTCGCGCATATCGTCGGTGTCCGGCTTGAAGGAAAGGCCGAGGATGGCGATCGTCTTGTTTTTCAGCGAGTTTCCGCTGTCGTCGCCGAGTCTCTTGATGATCCGTTTTGCCAGGCGGGGGACACGCACGGCATTTTCCTCCGCAACCTGCTGAAGAATGTTGAACGGAATGCCCAGCTCTACCGAAGTGTGGATAAGGGAATCGACATCCTTCGGGAAGCATGAGCCGCCGTATCCCAACCCCGCTTCCAGAAAATGGGGGCCGATTCTTATGTCCGACCCCATACCCTTCGCGACGGCTTTGACGTCCGCACCGGATTCTTCGCAGAGGTTGGCCACGGCGTTGATGAAGCTGATCTTCGTAGCGAGAAAAGCGTTTGAGGCGTATTTGATGATTTCGGCGCTGCAGATATCGGTGACGAGAACCGGACAATCCAGGGGGCGGTAGAGCTCGCGCATGCGGTTGGCGGCTTTTTCGGAAGATGCCCCGATGACAATGCGATCGGGCTGGAGCGTGTCGCGAACGGCCTGTCCCTCGCGGAGAAATTCGGGGTTGCTCACCACGTCGAAATTCTTCCCATTCGGTCGGTGCTCTTCGATGACGCGGCGGACGAAATCGCCTGTCCCGACCGGAACAGTGCTTTTGTTCACGATGATCTTGTAGCCGTTCAGGGAATTGGCGATGTCCCGGGCGGCCGACTCCACCTGGGAAAGGTCGGTTTGCCCGTTCGTCAAAGAAGGGGTGCCAACGCATATAAAAACGATCTCGCTCGGCGCCACCCCGAAGGGGGTGGAGGTAGTGAATTGGAGCCTCCCCTCGCGCCGGTTCCGGTCGAGCAACTCTGGGAGCCTCGGTTCGTAAATGGGGCATTCTCCCGAGAGCAATGTCTCGACCCGCTTTTCGCTGGAATCCACACAGATCACATCGTTGCCCAGGTCCGAGAAGACGGAAGCCGTGACGAGACCGACGTATCCGCTGCCGATTACGCAAATATGCATCTAGTGTTCAATCCTTCCTGATGGCTGCGGGCAGATTCAATCAGAAAACGATGAGAGCAGGAGCCGATATGGTCGCGTTTCAGCCCCGGCGCAGGGTTGGTATCTTATCATATTTCGGGTTCTGGCCCATCAATTGGATGAATCGAAGGGCAGGGGGGATACGCTGCCGCCGCCCAGGAAGCGTCCTTCTGAGGTGACACTCTGGGAGCGTTTGAAGGTGGGCGCTTCTTCTCCTTCCAGGACGCCTTTCAGGATGAGGTTCAGGAAAACTTCGCTCGTGTCCTGCGTGTCGGTGAGGGTGAGGTTGAATCCCCAGCAGCATCCCCTGTAGCGGATGATGACGCTTTGCTCGAGGGTCGTGTTTGCGACTTTGTTCAGGCGGGTGAGGTACTCGAAGAACCATTCTGAAGTAAGCGCGTAGCCGCCGGCGAAATTGATGAAACTTTCCCCTGTTTGGGGAAAATTTCCGCGGCTTCGCTGGCGGATCCAGGTACGGTCCACGCTGAGGTACCAGTTTCGGCCGCCGTCGAGAAGAAGACCCGTAGAATGTTCGTCGATTTCGTCTTCATAAACGTTGAAACTGGATGTGTGAGTGAACCGCAGCAGCGAAATCGGCCGGGATTGAATGTTTAAAATAACATCACCGAAGGGCCGCCGGGGGTTGGTGGCCAGGTTTTGTTCTCTCCGCGCCTCGGCGATATCGGCTGTTTGAGTAAGGCTCGCCTTCAGAAGCTGCCGGGTCTGGACGCCGTCCTCGCTTTTTAGCTTGCTCAGGAAGCGGTTGACGATTCCGTAGGTGATGGTATTGCGATCGTCGAAACTGTCCACGTTGTCAATAGGGATGATGAGCCCCCTGTCCTTTGAATCCATGGCTGGGGCGTAGTCGTAGGTCGTTTCAAAAGAGAAAATGTGTTTGAAATCCTGGAAAGGACCGACCTCTCCCTTGTAAACGCGGCTGAAGCGGGGGCCGATGACATTGAGAGAGGCGAACCAGATCTCCCGGGAAAGCCCTTCTTCTTTTTGCTCATCGCGGCTTGGGTTGTCTCCGACGAGAGAATCCCGTTTCTGATCTGTCCAATAGGTATAGCGAAATCCAGAATTGGCGGTCACGCCCAGCCACGGGACGGTTTTGAGAGGCAGGGATACCGAAGGTGACAGGTCGGCCCGAACGAGGCTGGTTGTGTTTCTGTCTTCCACGCGGCGAAATGAAACGACGGATGAGTCCAAGTTGAAGAAAAAGTCGCTGGTGCCGATTTGCGCTTGGTTGACATCCAGCAGAACCTCCGGGAATTTTTGGAACAACTGGCCGTCGCTTTCCCTGAGCCCTTCCCTGCGGCGCAGGCCGATTTGAAGCTGGCTGTTGGGGATGCCGGGGACGGTTCGCGTGAACGTGGCGCGTGAGTCGGTCTCCTGGCGCACACGCTCGTCAAGATTGCTCTCGAGAGATCGGTCCGCGTTATTCCGAGTCGCTTCATCGACGAATATCTCCAAGCTTCCTTCGAGTTGGGGAAGGTTAGAGATGTGGAACGCCTTTAGGTCCGAGAGCGTTGTCCTTTCCCGTCGGTCCTTGAATGTGCTAGCCCGGATTTCTCCCCGGGTATTTGTGCTCAATTCATAACGGTATTCGCCCCGGTAGCGGGTGCCCCGGTCGGAATAATAGTCGAAGCCGAGCGTTGCGTCCGACCATTCGTTGATGGCCCAGAAAAATGTAGGGGAAAATTCGAATCCGTTTTTGTTCCCGGAGCCGATGCCGGGTGTGAGGAAGCCTGTGGTGCGCTTGGTTTTTATCGGAAGAATGGCGTAGGGAAGCGCCGCCGCGGGCACCCCTTTTACCGAGACCAGGGGCGTATTGAGATGAGCGTAGCCTTCGATCTGAAAGGTGGTTTTTTTTGAATGAAAGGCCCAGTCCGGCGTGTCGCCCTCGCAGGTGGTGAACGTTCCGTCTATGACCTCATAGCGGTCGTGGGCAATCCGGCGGATGATGTTTCCGGTGATGTAGTAGGTGGCGGCGACGTAGCCGCGCGCGTCGTATATCACCATGCGCTCGCTGTCGAGATTGAAATCGACGCGGTTGCCGACGATGCGGTCGTTGCCGGTCTGAAAGATGATGTTACCGGTGGCGTCGGCGAATCCGCGACCGATGACGCGCTTGCGTTCGCGGTCTTCCAGAAGCTCGTCGGCAGTGATGGCGGCCGCCGCGGAAGAATCCTGCAAAAACCGCAGGCGATCCCCTGTGGGGGTTTTCCGGGGGGATGGGGTGAACCCGGGCGATGTGCCAGAGGCGGGTGGGGCGGGCGCCGCATTTGCCGTCGTCAGTGACCCCGCGAGGAAAAGAGGAATGCAGATAAGCCATCCCGAGAGAATTTGAATGAGGCGATGGTGAATCGGGCTCAACGAGAGAGTACACATCATTTCTTCGGATATTCACCACGAAAGAGCAAAAAGCGGGCGGGCAACCGCCAGACGCTTGCCACGGGCATCTTTTTGAGATGGGCGGAATTATGCCTTCTCCCGGCGCCGATGGCAAAGATTCTTTCTTGCGTGACTCCCGGCGCGCCGGCTAGGGAGTTTCCGAGGGCGTTGCCTCGGAAGGGGAGGGAGAATCTTTCGGCTGCCCGAATCGGGAAAAGGTGAAGAGGGGACCCGAAACTGTGTAGCCGATCATAACGAGAAAGGCGACGACCTGGGGGATCGCGGCCGCTACAAAGAGGGCCAGGACAGCGCCGACGAGGACGCGGAAGGGCCGCTGCAGCCGTCCGTCGAGTTTTTTGAAGCTCTTGTAGCGGACCGTGCTCACCATCAGAAAGGCGAGGATATAGGCGAAAACCACCGTGATTGTGAGCGGCACGTAGGCCTGGATGCCGAAATCTTCCACGAGGAAAACCCACGATGCCAGGACACCGGCGGCGGCCGGGGTCGGAAGCCCCCGGAAGTCGGCGCCCGCGCCGGCGGTTTGCGTGAAAACGTTGAAGCGCGCTAGGCGGAGGGCAGAGCAGGCGGCGAAGATGAATGCCGCGAGCCAGCCGATGCGCCCGAAGGGCGCGAGCGCCCATTTGTACATGAGAATTGCGGGAGCGATGCCGAACGCCACCAGATCGCACAGTGAGTCGTACTGGAGGCCGAATGCGCTGGCAGTATTCGTTAGGCGCGCGACGGCGCCGTCGAGTCCGTCGAGGACAATGGAGATCAGGATGGCGAGCGAGGCCCACCAGTAATCTCCCTGAATGGCCGCGATGATACCGTAGAAGCCGGCGAAGAAACTTCCCGTCGTGAACAGGTTGGGCAACAGAAAAATGCCGCGGCTGAACCGGGGTCGCCTTCTTCTTCGCTTGCGGCGTTTACGCTTTTCCCACTTGTCCCGGAATTTATCCTTGAGATGATCTGGCAACGGTCGTTTCTCCTCCCCGGACACGCGTTCCCACCTCGACGGTGATCTCATAGCCAGGCGGTATGTGCAGGTCCGTGCGGGAGCCGAACTGGATCAGGCCGATGCGCTGGCCCCTGCCCAGAATGTCTCCCGGCTTCTTCCAGCACACGATGCGCCGCGCAATCAGGCCCGCACTCTGCACGACACGGAAATTCTCTCCCGATTCGGTCTGAATGTCGAATGCGTTCTGCTCGTTTACCTCGGCGGCATCCTTGTTGAACGCCGCCAGAAATTTCCCCTGTCGGTATTCGATATTCCGAATCGCCCCCGCCACCGGCGATCGGTTGATGTGCACATTATAGATCGCCAGGAATATCCCGATCATTTGTCCGCCGTCCCCGGTTTTTTCGATGGCGACGACACGCCCGTCGGCCGGCGCAACGACGGCGCCGGGCTCAGAGGGCGGTGTTCTTTCGGGGTCGCGGAAAAAGGAGGCAACAAACAGGGCCAGGAGGAGGAACAGGATGGCCCATGCATATCCTCCCATCGCGAGCAACAGAATTCCGAGGAGGGCGAGACCGGTGATATATCCCCACCCCTCCCGGGCGATGGGAGGGCGGGGGCCACCATCCTGTTGGGGCATCGAGATCAGTTCTTGACGCTTTTGAGCGTTTTGGCGCCGCGCGTGAGGGCGACCTTGCCTGAGCGGACGATTTCCTTGATGCCGAACGGGCGGAGGAGCTCGAGGATGGCCCTGATCTTTCCCTCGTCGCCGGTGACTTCGATCGTGAGCGCCTCGGCGGAGATGTCAATCGTGCGCGCCCGGAAAATTTCGACAATTTGGAGAACTTCCGCGCGCTTTTCCTTCGGGGCCGTCACCTTGATAAGGACCAGTTCGCGCTCGGCAATTTCCCCCGCGGGTAGCTCCATCACCCGGATCGTGTCGATCAGCTTACTGAGCTGTTTGCGGATTTGCTCGAGAATCTGCGCGTCCCCCCGCGTAACTATCGTGATCCGGGAGATGCTGGGGTCCTGGGTGATCGCGACGCACAAACTGTCGATGTTGTATCCCCGTGCGCTGAACAGACTCGCCACTTTTGCGAGAACGCCGAATTTGTTCTCGACGAGAACGGCGATTATGTGCGTCATGTTCTGGCTGTTGTCCTCTGCGTTTCTGGCCATCAAGCGAGAGGCTCCCAGTCCTCTGTCATTCCTTCGAAGGGGAGAGCGATCATTCCCGTACGGGCCATGTTCGCGATGCCGTAGCGCTCCAGCGCTTTTATGAGTATTCGCGTTTTGTGGTCGTTCCCGCTGGCTTCGAGCGTCACGGTTTCGTCCGAAATGTTGACGATGTTCGCGCCGAAAGCGTTGGCAATCTGGAGCACCTCGGTGCGCTTGGTCACGTCCGCCCAGACGGTCGCGAGGACCAGCTCTCGGGTGACGGATTCGTTGTACGCCAGCTGCTGCACCTCGCGGACGTCGTAGAGCTTGCGAAGCTGCCGGGCGATTTGTTCCAGCGTGGTTTTCTCACCGAATGCGACGATGACGATCCGGGTGGCTTCCTTGTCCTCGGTCGGTCCGGCGGCGATGCTCTCGATGTTATAGCCGCGGCGCGCGAACAAGCCCGAGACGTGCGAGAGAACGCCCGCGTGATTGTTCACGAGTATGGAGAAGACCTGTCTCATGTGCGCTCCTCCGATACGGGCGGGCCAAGCTGCATCTCGCTGTTCCCCGCGCCGGAGGGGACCATGGGCCAGACGTTTTCTTCTTTCGAAACGTGAAAGTTCATCACAACGGGGCCGTCGATTTCGGCGGCTTGCTCCAGTGTGCTGCGAACCTGATCCACGTCCTTTACGTCGAAGCCACGCACATGGTAGCCCTCGGCAATCCGCGCGAAGTCGGGATTTTCGGGGTAGTGGACGTTGGAGTAGCGCTTCTCGAAGAAGAGCTCCTGCCACTGGCGCACCATGCCGAGGTAGGCGTTGTTCAGGATGGCGACCTTCACGGGGATGTTGTAGGTGGCGGCGGTCGCCAGATCGACCAGCGTCATGGAAAAACTTCCGTCTCCGTCAATCAACCAGACGTCCTTGTCCGGGCGGCCCACCTTCGCGCCAATCGCGGCCGGCAGACCGAATCCCATCGTGCCCAGTCCGCCGGAAGTCACCCATGAGTTCGGTTCGTTGAACCGAAGGAATTGCGCGGACCACATCTGATGCTGACCGACGCCAGTGACGTAGATGCCGTTCCCGCCCGATACTTCCTGAATCTGTTCGATGACGTGTTGGGGCTTGATCGAGCCGTCCCGGTCATATTGAAGGGGATGCTCCCGTTTCCACTCGCCGATCTGATCCTGCCAGGCGGAGATGTCCCTCTCCTTGGCCTGGGTGTTGAGGATGAGCAGCACGTCGCGCACATCGCCCAGTATCGGAATGTGGGTGTGAACTCGCTTCCCGAGCTCGGCCGCGTCGATGTCCACGTGGGCGATGGTCGCCTTGGTAGCGAAGGCCGACACTTTTCCCGTCACGCGGTCGTCAAAACGCCCGCCGAGGTTGATCAGCAGGTCGCATTCGCAAAGGGCCATGTTCGCGTAAGCCGTTCCGTGCATGCCCGGCATTCCGAGGGAGAGGGGGTCGGTGCCAGGGAAGCCGCCCAGTCCGAGCAGTGTGTTGATCACCGGAATGCCGGTCCGCCGGGCGAACTCCGTCAACTCGGCGGCGGCCCCCGCCTTCAGTATTCCCGCTCCGCCGATGATGATCGGGCGTTTGGCGCGTTCGATCGCCTCGAGAAGCTGGTCGATAGCTTGCATATCGAGCTCGGGCGCGTCGTTATGGATGTCGCCCGCCGGAACGGTTTCCTGGGTCCGGTGCGGGATGTATTCCGCCGTCATAGTCTGGATGTCTTTGGGGAAATCGATCACCACGGGGCCGGGGCGCCCGGAAGTGGCGACCCGAACGGCTTCCCGGACAGCGGTCTGAAGCTCGCGCGGATCCTTGACGAGCCAGTTGTGCTTCGTGACCGGGATGGTACATCCGTATGTATCGGCCTCCTGAAAGGCATCGGTTCCGATCATGGGGGTGGCCACCTGTCCCGTGATGGCGATGATCGGCACCGAGTCCATCCGGGCGTTGCAGAGACCGGTGACGATGTTGGTCGCACCCGGGCCCGAGGTGGTGACCACGGCCGCTGGCTTGCCGGTCACGCGCGCGTAGCCGTCGGCCATGTGGGTAGCGCCCTGCTCATGTCGCGCGAGGATATGCGGGAATCCCGATTTCAGGATCTCATCGTAGAAAGGCATGATGGCACCGCCGGGGATTCCAAAGGCGATTTCGACTCCGTTTGCCTTCAGCTCCTCGATGACGATTTGTGACCCGGTCAACTCCACGGCGGATTCCTCCTAATTGTCCGGCAGGGCAGAAAGTTTGCCCTTTAGAGGTTTTTTCTTTCGCTGATCTTGGAGAATCATGTTCTTGCTCGCGCCGCCGGCTGGAACCATCGGGAAGACGAGCTCGTCCTGATCCACCACCACGTCCAGAATGACGGGCCCAGGTGTTTCAACCATCTCGCGGATGGCGGGCCTGAGATCGGCCCGATCCGATACGTGAATGCCTTTCGCTCCATAGGCATCGGCCAGCTTGACGTAGTCGGGAGCGACCTCCATGCCAACCTCGCTGAAGCGGCGATCCATGAAGAGATCCTGCCACTGACGGACCATGCCGAGGCCATAGTTGTTCAAGATGAAAACCTTGACCGGAATCTGGTACTGGACCGCCGTGGCCAATTCCTGAAGGACCATCTGAAAGCTCCCGTCGCCCGCGATGTCAATGGCCAGCTTGTCGGGGCGGGCGAGGGCGGCGCCGATCGCCGCGGGGAAGCCGAACCCCATCGTTCCCAGCCCGCCCGAGGAGATGAACTGCCGCGGAAAGGAGACCTGGTAAAACTGGGCGGCCCACATCTGATGCTGGCCCACTTCGGTTGTGACGATGGCCTTGTCGCCCACCTCTTCACTCAGAGCGACGATGGCCTCCTGGGGCTTGATGGGAGAACCGTCGGGGGCGTCGAAGCTAAGCGGAAAATCGTCCTTGAGGCGATCGATCCGCTTTTGCCAGAGGGAGCGCTTTTGTTTCTTCACGAGTTTGTTCACCTCGAGGAGAACCTGCCGGGCGTCTCCCACCACAGGGATATCGACTGACACGTTTTTTCCGATGGCCGTCGGATCGATGTCGATATGAACGATTTTAGCTTTCTGGGCGAACTCCGAAAGTTTGCCCGTGACCCGGTCATCGAACCGGGAACCAACGGCCAAGAGGAGGTCACACTCGTCCACCGCTTTGTTGGCGTACGCCGTCCCGTGCATGCCGAGCATGCCCAGTGAGAGTTCATGTCTGCTGGGAAACGCGCCCGCGCCGAGGAGGGTCCAGGTGACGGGGATGTTTGCCGTTTCGGCCAGCTTCAGTAGCTCTTTGTGAGCTTCCGAGTGGATGACGCCGCCGCCCACGTAGAGGACGGGTTGCTTGGACTCCTTGATGGCCTCGGCGACGCGCTGGATTTGCCGCGTGTGCCCCTTGGTTCTGGGCTTGTAGCCCCGGATGTCCACTTCGTCGGAATAATCGAAGCTCGCTTCTCCGAGCATGACATCCTTGGGCAGATCGACGAGGACGGGGCCCGGGCGGCCCGTGCGCGCAATGTGGAAGGCCTCCTTGAGCGTCTTGGCCAGATCTTCGGTCCGCTTGACCAAGTAGTTATGCTTGGTGACGGTATGGGTCATCCCGACGATGTCGGCCTCCTGGAAGGCGTCGTTTCCAATCATGGAGGTGCCGACTTGGCCGGTGAGGCAAACGATGGGGATCGAATCCATGTAGGCGTCGGTGATGCCGGTGATGAGGTTGGTGGCGCCCGGACCGGAGGTGACCAGACAGACGCCAACGCCTCCGCTTGCACGTGCATAGCCTTCGGCCATGTGCGCGGCGCACTGTTCGTGACGGGTGAGGATGTGTTTCATCTTGCTGCGCTGGAGGAACAAATCCAGAAGGCCGAGAAGTACGGCGCCCGGATGGCCGAAGATGTACTCGACGCCTTCCTGCTCAAGGGCGCGGTAGATGATCTCGGCACCCGAGATCTTTTTCTTTTTGAGTGGGGTGGGTCGCTTAGATTTGGTGGTCACGGCCAATCACTCCTATGCCGAAGCATGGTTTCCGCTAGCGGAAATTTTGGGTTGATCCGAACGAGCTGTTTCGCGTCAAAGCCTGGGTTGCCGAAGCCTAAATCAGGGGGAGGCGCATAGAAGCGCACTGCCCCCCCGCTACGACAGACTCTTTTCCCCGCAAAACAACTTTCGGATGCATTTGGCCGCAATCCCAATTTATAGAAACCGGAAAACTGAGTATTTCCGGTGGTTCAGGATAATTTCGGAAACAAACTTCTCCATTTGGGTCCAAGGTACCGCATGGAGCAGGATACAGGCCCCATACCCCGAGAAGCCCAAAACTATATGTCTCTAAACCCCATGAAGTCAAGTGCTAAGGGGGCAGCACTTCTCCTTTTGCCCACGCTTTCGGGGTGATCTCTCAGGTCTCCAGCAGGTGGAGGCGCTCCATTTTTTCCTTAATGGCAAGTTTCTCGATTTTGAGCTGCTTGATCTTGGATTCTTCGGAATCGGTGGGAAACTTCAGGTCCTCAAGCTCGCTGAGTTGTTTCTCTAATTGGGTGTGTTGGGTTTTGAGACGGTTGAAGTCGTCCTGGTTAACAGCGGCTTGGGAATTATGGTCTTCGGTGAGGTCCATTTGTTACCCTCCTTTATTCAACAACATACAAGCCATGGAAGGCGGATGGGATCGCTGTCGTCCATGATCATCCGTGTTCTTAATAAAACTACGAGATCGTCCGCGCCCGGTCAAGCGCCGGGCGGAGCCCATTGGGTCTCCGCTCGCGGCTTGCGGCCATAAATCGGCTGCACATCAGGAGCCGCGGGCAGATCACCCCGGCGGATGGCTTCCCAGGCCAGTCTCGCCACACCATCCGACGCCGATGGGATGTTCATCTTTTGGATACGCGGATCCAGGGAATCTCCAGCCCATGTGGATGGAAAATCCGCCTCCCGTCCGGCCAGCAATATTGTACCCGTTTCGGGCAGCTGGACCTCCTCCGGCGGGCCCACCCGATCCTTCCCGGTTCTGGGACAGGCGGGCACCGAGAGGTTATCAGGAGAAAACGGCCCGAATAGCGCCGAGAAGATCTCACCGTGATGGGCGTCGCGGCAGGTCAGTATCCAATCGGGCGGGGGGAGATTCTTTTCCTGGCCGCGCCGCAACGCGGTGTAGGCCAGGGCGTCCAGGGAGGATATGCCGTAGAGCGGGCGCTTCAATCCGAGTGCCAGTCCTTTTGCGGTGGCCAGCCCAATCCGCAGGCCGGTGAAGGAGCCGGGACCCAGTGCCGCCCCAACCGCCCCGATGGCGCACCTATCGACACCCATCTCTTCCATGAGGTGTTGAAGGATGGGCAACGCGACGCGGGAGGTGCGGATTTCGCCGGGGAAGTCCTCTTTCTGCAGGATCCATCCGTCGAATGAGTCCGGGCTGATGCCCGCAGGAGAATTCATCGTCGGCGCTTTCCGATTCCAGCGAGCCGCGGGCATGCCCGCTCAAAAACGAATGGGGAGCCTGGAGAAAGAAAGAGATCCGCCTTGGAGCAGGACGCGGGGCATTTCTCTCTTTGGCGGCGGGAAAAGGATGCCGGCAGAGACCAGTAACCGCAGAAACCGGGCAAGGTGGCGACTCCTGGTCAGCCGATAGGCAGGTCTGACGCTCTGGGTTGCGGCATTTTCGGTGACAGAAAAAAAGGAGGAAGGCAAGAAGTCTTGCCTTCCTCCCGAGGTGTCTTGGTTGCCCTTAGCCGAGAATGATGATCAGGCAGATAACGAACGTATAAATGACCAGGGACTCAATGAGAGCGAGACCGATGATCATGGAAACACGCAGGTCGCCGCCGGCTCCGGGGTTCCGGGCCGTACCTTCCAGAGCGCTTGCGATGCTCCGGCTCTGGGAGAAAGCGCCCGCCGCCGCTGCAATCGCGAGGGCGAACGAGGAGGAGATGATCCGCCATTTCAGTACTTCTCCATCGCCGGATCCGGCGGTGGCGGCGGCAAAGGCATTGGTCGCGGTTGCAGCGAAGGTAACGAGAGCGAGCCCCATGAAACCGAGCCTTTTAATCATTCGTTGGTTCTCCTTGTTGAGGTTTTGAGGTGCAAATATTTTAGTGTGCGGGGGAATGTTCATGTTCGTCGTGGTCGTGCCCTTCAAGCGACCCGGCGATGTATATCATGGTCAAGAGCACAAATACAAAGGCCTGAATGAAACTTCCGAATATCACGAAAAGCTGCATCGCCCACGGCAGCGGCAGAAAAATCTGGAGGCACAGCAGCATCAGCACTCCGAGCACGAGTTCCTCTCCCGTGATGTTGCCGAACAGGCGCAGGGAAAGAGACAGGGGGCGCGCGAGGTGAGAGATGATCTCAATGGGGACCATGAGCGGCGCGAGCCACAGGATGGGACCGGTAAAATGTTCGAGGTAGTGGAGGCCGCTCTTTTTGAACCCGACGTAGTGGGTGGCGAGAAAGACGGTCAGGGCGGCCCCGATGTTGGTGTTGAGGTTGCTCGTCGGCGCCATGGCGCCGGGAAGGATTCCGATGACGTTGTTCAGGAACAGATAAATGCCCAGCGTGAAGACGAGCGGGAAAAAGGCTTTTCCCTCCGGGCCCAGCGTATCTTGCATGAATCCGGCCACGCCCTCGAAAAGGGTTTCCATGACGTTCTGTCCGCCGACCGGAATCGTCTGGAGGGCTCGCGTGATGATGAGCGAGAGGGCAATCAAGAACGCCATCACCATCCATGTGTATAAGACGTTCGGGTATTCATCGAAGCCGGGGATGAAGCCAAGGTAAAGATAGGGGTGAAATTTTTCCATGATTTAGACTTTCGCGGCGGTTTCCCCTTTCGCGAGTGCCATCACCGCGAAGGAGAGGATTCCCATGAGAGGAGCGGATAGTCCCAGAACGACGGCCACGACCGGCAACTGTCCCCACGCGATCAGGCCGGCGATGGCACCCAGCAATATTAAAAAGCGCAGGCCGTACATGGCGTGTTCCCACCATTTGGGTCCCGAGCCATTCCGCCGGAAAACCCGGTCGAAATAAAGTTCCACGCACCGGAAATTACCGAGAGCCAAAAAACCGCTCAAGGCAATACCCGCTGCAAATGGAAATGACACAGAGAAATACGCGCCCGCTGAGAGCAACCCTAAAATGACACAGCCCGACTTTTCAATATTCTTCAGGATCAAAGAGGGCTGTGTGTAAGAAGGCTCGTGCTCGCTTTGCACTTACCGCGCGCTCCGCAACAATTCGATAAAGGCCGAAATAAATCCCAATATCCCGCCGATCGCCATGACCCATGGATAGGTTGACAACAACCAGTCAATTCCATAGCCCAGAGCTGCTCCGACAAGAGGGGCTGTCACGAAATTCCATCCGACGGAAGCGGCCCTGAGTTGGCGCAAATTCAGGCGAACCCGATCTTCATTCTTTTGTTCCGAACCTGAAGGAGCCGGGTTCTTTTCTGGAGGATGAGAGGCCATGGAATTTCTCTCTCCGCCCAGTTAATTTCTAGCGATTACGGGGCGGCAACCTACCAATCCGAATAGGGGGTGTCAAGGGAAAAGCCTTGAGGCGAGAGTATCAAAAATTCGGGCGGGAAGGGCGTTTACTCAAATGGGGAGGGAAGCGCCTCGGGCGCCGTCGGGAAACCGGGGGGCGGGGAGTTGGGAGTCCAAGCCATAGAACATACCCGAGAGGCTATATAGCGGAGGAGAAAGTCTGGCCCTGAATTCCCGGGATGTTAATTTGGCGCAGCCATTGAGACGAAATGGTCATTCATTTGGCACCGAGGCGGCCTGATTATTGCTCATATGGGCGGGGATGCGGGAGTTTTTTGATCGCAGGGGAGCTTGAAAAATGACGGGTGCCTGGGGGAGAAATATATTGGCTATAGTGTACGGCTTAGTTATAATCGACTCGGTTGTGTAATCGATGACTACACAATATGCCTTGGGGGAGGATGGATGAGGTCATTTTTTTGACATATCCCCGAGAATGTGGTCAAATCCCAGTGCTATTAAATGATTGTATTATTTTAAGTTTAGGGGATTTCCCCCCCTTTTAAGGAACCCTGATGGGCGATAAATGCGCAGTTTTGTTCGGGTATGATCCGAGTTCTTCCGAAATCCTTGAAAAGTCTTTAGTTTCAAAAGGTTTCGAGGTTAAGGTCGTGGAGAGGCTGGAATGGGCTTCATCCAAGGGCGCGAATGTTATTTATTGTGCGCTTCCCGACAACCTCCCGGATGCCGAGTACCGTTCCCTGCTTGACGAAATTCAGGTTCTCCGGATTGCCAGAGAAAATCTCCCGATATTGTGCACATCCGAAGGGAAAAAACTCGAGAGAATTGTTCAGGCCGTAAGAGCGGGGGCGAGCGATTACGAAGCGTGGCCTGACCTGAATGGTTCTATCCCCGAAAAACTCCTTCATTTTGCGGAAAAATCCCTTAAGGAAGAAGTGTCTCCTGCGCGGGGAAAAAATGAAAGTGGATTCTATGGAATACTGGGTAAAAGTATTGAAATTAAAAAGGTATTTGACATGATATCGCGGGTGAGCGAGACCGCGAGCAACATTCTCATTGTCGGAGAGAGCGGGACGGGGAAAGAGCTGGTTTGCCGGGCAATTCACAAAAGTAGTGAAAGGAGGAATGGTCCACTTATTCCAGTAAATTGTGGCGCTATACCTGAGGAGTTACTGGAGAGTGAGCTGTTTGGCCATGAGAAGGGGGCATTTACGGGCGCCACCACGGCCCGGGAGGGACGATTCCAGATGGCGGACGGGGGAACAATTTTTCTGGATGAGGTGAGCGAAATGAGCCCGAAGCTCCAGGTCAAGTTCCTCCGTGTTCTCCAGGAGAGTGAATTCGAAAGGGTGGGTGGATCCCGGACGATTCGGGTGAATGTTCGTGTTATCGCGGCGACAAACAAAGATTTAGAGAGAGCCGTCGCCCAAAAGGAATTTCGGGAAGACCTCTATTACCGGCTGAATGTAATTCCGATTCACCTGCCTCCATTGAGGGAGAGAAAGGGAGATATCCCTGTATTGGTCGAGGCCTTTATCAATCGATTCCGGGAAAAGAATATGTCGAAACTGGAAAAGGTTTCAGAGACGGTACTCGAGGCGTTGCAGGAGTATCCCTGGCCGGGGAATGTGAGAGAGTTGGAGAATCTGATTGAACGAATGGCAATCCTGGCCGACAACCCTGAGCTTCGTCTTGAAGAGTTGCCCGAGCGGTTCTGTTGCCTGCATTCGGTGGATTCGGGTCCGATGAAACTGGCGGAACCGGACATTCCGGAGGAAGGGATCGACCTGAAGGCCGTCATCGATGATCTTGAAAGCCGTTTGATTGAAAAGGCCTTGGAGAAAAGTGGCGGGGTGAAGAATCGGGCCGCCCAGCTTTTGGGCTTGAATCGGACTACCCTAGTTGAAAAGCTGAAAAAGAAGAAGATGGAGGAGGCGAAGGCTTCGGAGTAAAAAATATAATTGATTATATATCAAATGATTATATGGCTATATTAAAGTTTTGATTGCGCATTTGAGCGGTCTGTTTTGGTTACGGGAAGAGGTGGAGTTCTAAAGGGGAAAGGAAGGCATTGCCGCCAGGTTTTTTTGGAGCCATTTGATGCCACGTGGAACGCCAAGAGTGGACGTTGCCCTCTTTTTTGTTGTGGTGCTCGCGGCCGCTGGTCCCGTGGCCGGAGCGGAAAAGATTGGTCAACCGGAGGCTCCGGCGATTGGAAGTGAAAAAAAATCCCTTGCAAAAGAATTGGAAGCGAATCCCCAGCTTCTATTCCGCGCAGCCCTCCGACTCCATCAGCGGGGTCTCTATGCTCGGGCTTTGCCGCTTCTGGAATTGTTTGTCCGGAAATTCCCGAACCATACCGAGCACCGGCGGGCGATTTTCATGCTGGCCGATTCCCATTATTTCATCGCCAAAACAGGTGTGGCAGCTGAATATACGAAAGCGGCCAAGGCCTATGTTCTCGCGCTCTCCTTCTATCCCGAGTCGCCTCAGATGCCGGGCGCATATTTCCGCTTGGGGCAGGTTTATAAAGCAACGAAAAGGTCCGGAGAGGCTTTCGTCGCTTTTCGGACATTGGTGCAAAAAGCACCGGACAGCCCTCAAGCCCCGAAAGCTCTCCTGGAAATCGCCGCACGCTATATATCGATAAATGATCCGCAAAGTGCAATTGTCGAATACGGCAAGATTTTGAAGAAATACCAAGGGACGCCTGCCGAGAAAGAGGCTTATTTTGGAATCGCTAATGCTCTTTCCAAGAAAAAGCTCTTCAAGGAGGCACTCCAGCAGTTTGAGGGAGGGATGAAGCGGTGGCCCGGTTACCTCAAGTTGCGCTCGGATCTCCTTTTTGGTTATTCGGAGACCTTATTTCAGGCCCGCCGTTTTAGAGAAGCGGAGCAATCCTTCCTCCGAATGGTGAACGTCAATCCATCCTCCGGGTATACGCACAGAGCGCTCGCTCGTCTTGGTGATATTCAGCTTGAACAAGGGGATATGGAGAGCGCCGCCAAGATTTACATGAGGGTGGTTTCGAAATATCCCAGGACCGAGGGCGCATGGGTCTCGCTCATCCGTATGGCGGATATGGTGGTGGATAAAAAGTTCAAGACGCCCTCCGATTGGGTGTTCCCCGTTGATCCGTTTCGCAATCCTGTCGGTGCTTACTGGAGGGTTGCCCGGGAGGCTTCGGAAAACCGTCTTTCGCATGTGGCCTATCTGAGAATTGCCAATTACCACCTCAATCGAGGAGGGCTCTGGAAGTCCATCGATACGCTCAAAGAATTCCTGGGAAAGAATCAGACCACCCCGTTGTTAAACAATGCCCACCTGATCATGGCGCGCGCTTACTTTGGGGAAATTGGAAAATTTTACAGCAGGCAGCAGTTCTTGCGCGCGATTTGGTCGTATGCAGAGTTTCGAACGATCATCCCCAAGGAAGTAAGTATGGAGGCCAAGCCTTTTCTCGCGATGATGGATGTGGGTGAGAGTTATATGCGGCTGGGCCTCTACGAGAAGGCGGACAAGATTTTCAAGGAAGTGATGTCGGATCCCCGGGGGATTCTTGCAGTGGGGGGGGAGGTAATATTTCGCCTGACACAATCGGCGCTTTTGTCGGGAAATATCGGGAATGCCAAGTCTCTCGCGGGCCGTTTTATCAGCAGGTTTCCCGATGGAAAGCGATCGGCCTCCATTCGGGCGATACTCGGCGAAATCGCCTGGCTGGAGAGGCAGCCGCGCCTGTCGGTCACTCACTTGACGGAGGCGTTGAAGGGGGAGATGGACAACGAGTTGAGGGGGCGTTCGCTTTTTATCCTTTCCGAAGCATTTTCCGAGATATTCCAATATGGGGAATCTGTAGAGGCTCTGAGAAAAGCGATAGGCATGTATTCGAAAATTCCGGGTTCCGTAAAGCCGTTTTCTCTGGAGAAGGCAAGGTTTCGTCTCGGGGATCTGCTTTATGAGGGGAGGCAGAAGGTGGGCGCGCTCGTTTCCTACAAAGAGGCGCTTGAGGCATACCCCAAGAGCAAGCTTTCGGGATGGACCTTGCATCGGGTCAGGAGGATTCAGGCCGAGTTGAAACTTATGGGTAGGGTGGCTTCTCCGGCCAAATTGAAAGCCGAAGAGAACGTGCCGGCCGATCCGTTCTGGCGTGAAATCAACCGGGTGCGCTCGGCAAGCGTCGAGTGGGACAAAGCGAACCGTCCCCGCCTGGAAAGGCTTTTGGGGGGTGGCGTTGCGAATTAAAAGTAGGACTGTCTGCGCCGGATATTCCGCTGTCGAGAGGTATTCCCTTGGCTGATGTTCTTCTGGTCGGCCCCGAAGATGTATTTCCTCCGGAAATGGAAGAGCGCACTCGACATCAGGGCCATCAGGCCATTCGAGTCCTCGGAGCCGGACAAGCCATCGTTGCGTCGGAAAAAGCGGAAAAACTGCTGGTTTTCCTTGATTCAGACTCCGGGCAATACGAGGCTCTGGATTTGACGCGGAAGATATTGTCCCGTCAGCCGGAGGCCAGTGTTGTCGTCACCGCCGGCGAGCCTTCCTTGGACCTGGCCGTCGAATCCATCAAGGAGGGGGCCTCGGATTTTCTGGTGCGGCCGGTGGAGCCGGAAAAATTTGAGCTAGTCATCGAGCAGGCTCTGGGGCGAAGCGGGGAAGGGCCGCCGTCGAGTGGGGGGAAGGAGGCGGAGCCCTGGGCGATCATCACGGATGATCCCGAATTCAAGCGGGTGTTGTCGATTGCAGAGCGGGCCGCAAGCGGTCAGGCGTCCGTTCTCATCCAGGGGGAAAGCGGGACGGGAAAAGAGCTGCTGGCCCGGTTCATCCACGCGAGAAGCGCCCGCAAGGACAAGCCCTTTGTGGCCGTCAATTGCGCCGCCTTGCCGGAATCTTTGCTCGAGAGCGAGCTGTTCGGCCACGAGAAGGGAGCGTTTACCGGCGCCATTTCCCGCAGACTGGGAAAGTTTGAGATGGCCAACGGCGGGACGATTTTGCTGGATGAAATTTCCGAGATGCAGGTTCATCTGCAGGCGAAGCTGTTGCGCGTTCTCCAGGAGCAAATCGTTGATCGCGTGGGGGGAAGTTCTCCGGTCCAGGTGGATGTCCGGGTCATCGCGACCACGAATCGGGCGCTCCTCCAGTACATCGAAGAGGGGAAATTTCGGGAGGATTTGTACTACCGCCTCAATGTGATTCCGCTCCATATCCCCCCCCTGAGAAACCGAAAGCGGGGGGTCATTTTGGTGAAAAGCATAATAAACGTAATAACAAAAACATAGAGGCTGTTTCCTCAGACGTGGATGAAATCGTGGACAGGATGCCGTGGAATGGGAATGTACGCGAGTGTGAAAACGTGATCGAGCGTGCGGTCGTCCTCGCTCCTGAAAAAGAGTTGCGCGTGGAACATTTGCTTCTGGATGAGCAGCCACAAGATTCCCCGGTTGAGGTTCCGGCCGAGGGAAATTCGATTGACTCGTTTGTCGGGCTCTCGGTGCAGGAAGTCGAGCGTCGCCTGATCATCTCAACGCTTGGCAAGGTCAGTGAAAACCGAACCCGTGCTGCCGAAATGCTCGGCATCAGTATCCGGACCCTCCGGAACAAGCTGAAAGAGTACGATACCGCGGCAAAGGTGACCTAGGGTCAATTTCCTGACGAGACGGTTTCACGGCCGGCCGGGGGATTGACGATTTTTCCGGGAGTGGCAGGAAATTTTTGCCCCTCTTTTCTCTTTTACTTCTCTTAATTTTCACCCCCGAATCCCTATGTTAAAGGATTTTACACATTTAGGCGGCTGCGGCCGTGACCGGTATGGATATTGCTCATTGTTAGTTATATTGGCTGTTTCGTGCGCCTACCGTTAGAATACATGCTTGAAGAAAGAAGGAAAGAAGGGGGGTAGTTCGATGCCGAGCCCGAGATTGTTCAACGATACGATGGCTGCCTACCAGCGGGCGATGGATTTTCGATCGCAGCGCCATTCCCTCATATCCACCAACATATCCAATGCCGAGACACCGGGGTTTAAGGCAAAAAACATCGAATTTGAAGGGATGCTCAAGGAAGCCCTTTCCACCGAACGGGGATTGGGGATGGTGAGAACGCATGAAAAACACCTGGGCGGGGGAGGGAATATCGATATCCTCTCCAGTCAGCCGGAAATCGTCTCGGCAGATTCGGCAACCGCCTCGTTTGACGGAAATACCGTCTCTGTCGACAAGGAAATGGGTAAGTTGAATGAAAACAGTCTGCTCTTTCAGACGGAAACCGAAGTCCTGGCCCGGCTGTTCGGTGGGCTCAAAACCGCGATTAGCGAAGGGACAAGATAGTCATGGACCTATTCCAATCAATGCAGATTAGCGCTTCGGCCCTGGCTGTTCAGCGGGTCCGCATGAACACCATCGCCAGCAACCTGGCCAACGTCAATACGACAAAAACCCCCCAGGGGGGACCTTACCGCCGGAAAGATGTCTCCATCCGGCCGGTGGGATTGGAGGAGATGACCGGAAAAGCGGGCGCTTCTTTCGAAGACGAGTTGAACCGGCACATCCAGGGGGTAGAGGTCACCCGCGTGATTGAGGACAAAAGTCCCCCCCGGCTGGTTTACAAGCCCTCCCACCCGGACGCGAACGAAAATGGGTACGTCGCCATGCCAAATATCACCATGATCACCGAGATGGTGAGCATGATGAATGCTCAGCGGTCTTACGAGGCAAGCGTGACGGCTGTCAACGCCACAAGGGCGATGATTACCAAAGCCATGTCTATTGGAAGATAAGGTTGGTGAGGGGAAAAAATGACGAACATTAATCCGGCTTCGATTCCGCAACTGCCACAGGTGGCCAATGGATCAGCTCCGGACGGTAAGCTTCTGCCTTCTTCCGGGCTGTCGGATGGCGAAAAACCCGGCGCTTTTTCGGGCATGTTAAACGAAATGCTCTCCTCCACGAACGATCAAATGGTCAACGCGAACACCCAGAGTCAAGCCATGCTCGCGGGCGAGAGTAAAAATATCCATGAAGTGATGATTGCTCTGGAGAAAGCGAATATTTCGTTTCGCTTTATCAATCAGGTCAGAAACAAGATCCCTCACGAATAAAATGATCAATTACTACTTACTAGGAGATCATTAGACCGGCGGTGAGCGAGCTATCAGTCGATGAGAAGACCAAGAAAATAGACAACCTAGTATCTGCTTTCT